>JAEUNV010000239.1 GCA_016790385.1 Zoogloea sp. | reverse complement strand
GGCTTGTCCTTGGGCTTGCCACCCTTGTAATTGAGGATGATGAACTTGGGCGGTTCATGGGAGCCCTGGGCCACGGACAGCAGCGAACCCATGCCGAGTTTTTCCATGTCGGCACGCTCCAGGATCTCCACTTTTATCTTGTGGTCCTTGGCGAGCTTCCTGGCGGTGGCTGCCAGATATCCGGGGGTGCACACGTTGCCGGGCAGGTTGCCGAGCGTCTTGGCCAGAGCCATGCCTTCGGCAATGGCCTCGCCTTCCCGCAGCGCAGCGTCAAGATCGGCGGCAGGCTTGCCCCGGGTGATGAAGACGAGCTTCTTCACCCCCTTTTTCGATTCGTCCTTTTTCGATTTGAGTTCGTCACAGCGGTAGGTGCTGTCCTTGAGGATCTGTGCGGCCTGGGCGATGCGCCAGGCGGCGTCGCGGCCGGGAAGGTCCACGTCGGCCAGACAGAAGGCAGCGTCGTCGGCCGGAGAGCCGGCCAACTGGCGGGCGGCGGCCGACACGGCATCGCGATAGGTTTTGTCGGTGAGTTCATCGGCTTTGCCCAGGCTGACCAGCAGCACCCGCGGCGTGGCCAATCCGGGGAGGGCGTGAAGGGTGAGGGTGGCGCCTGCCTTGTCGTCCAGATCGCCTCGGGAGAGGATGGCGGCGATGCTGCCGTCCGAGGCCTTGTCGAGGGCTTTGGCGGCGGTGCTCAGCTCGCCACCGGCAAATACGCCTGCTACCACACAGCCGTTCTTGAGTTTTTCCGGCGATCCGGCCTTTATGGTAAATTCCACCCGCTTCTCCTTGGAAACACGCGTCAATTGGGACTTCGCGGCACATTATGGCCGGCACCCCGGCGGACGTCAAAATGGCCTTTCCCGGCGCGACCCTTCCCTCGAATGATCTTTCTCCGAGCTGCCCAGCGCGAATTCACGCAGAACGCCGTGGCGGTCTTCGTGGCGCTGTTCGCCATCCTGATTTCCACCGTCCTCATCCGCCTTCTCGGTCAGGCGGCTGGCGGGCGTGTGCCTGCCGATGCGGTGCTGGCCCTGATTGGTTTTGGAGCCATCGCCCAGATGCCGGTGGTGTTGTCCCTCACCGTATTCATCGCCATTCTCATGTCTTTGTCCCGGTGTTATCGGGATTCAGAGATGGTGGTGTGGTTTTCCAGCGGATTGCCGCTGACCGCATGGATGCGTCCGGTACTGCGTTTTGCCCTGCCGGTGGTGGTTCTCATCGCGGCAATGTCGCTCTTTGCCGCCCCTTGGGCGCAGAAGAAGAGCGTCGAGTACAAGGAGCAGTTGAATAACCGGGACGACGTGTCGCGCGTGGCGCCGGGGATGTTCCGAGAGTCTTCGGGGGGCGAGCGGGTTTTCTTTGTGGAAGCCCTGTCCGGTGAGGAGGGGCGTGTGCGCAACGTCTTTGCCAGCAGCATGCAGCATGGTCGCCTGGGCGTCATGGTGGCGGCCCAGGGGCATATGGAGGCTGATGCCGCGGGCAATCGCTTCGTTGTCCTCGAGAACGGGCGGCGCTACGAGGGAACGGCAGGTACGCCGAGTTATCGGGTAATGGAGTTCGAGCGCTATCGGATTCGCATGGAGTCCAAGGAGGCAAGTGGCGGTCCTCGGCAGCCGAAAACGCTTGCGCTGCCCGCCTTGCTGAAGAACCCCGATAAACGGAATCAGGCGGAACTCCTGGGGCGGATAGGCACGCCACTGCTGGCGACCATGCTGGCGCTCCTGGCCATACCCTTGTCCTTCGTCAATCCCCGCGCGGGTCGAACGAACAATCTGATTCTGGCGGTACTGGTGTATCTGATCTATAGCAATGCCCTGAGCGTTTGCCAGGCCTGGGTGGGGCAGGGGCGTCTGAGTTTTGAGGTGGGTCTGCTGGCGCCCCATCTGATCATGCTGGGCGTGCTGGGGCTGCTCTTCTACAAGCGGCTCAGTGTGTTCGCCAGATGGCGGAGGGGCTGATGATTCCTGTCTATATCCGCTATGTGAGTCGGGAGATCTACGCCGCGGTGGCGCTCGTGCTGCTGGCGTTTCTGGGGCTGTTTGCCTTTTTTGATCTGGTCAATGAGCTCGACGAGGTTGGAAAGAACGGATACGCGCTGCACCACGCCGCGATTTACGTGGCGATGATCATGCCAGGGCGGGTCTATGAGCTGATGCCGATAGCCGTCCTGATTGGAACGTTGTATGCGCTGACGACCCTCGCCCGTCATTCCGAAATCACCGTTCTTCGGGCCTCCGGACTATCCACTCGACGTTTTCTGCTCGCCCTCCTTTCGGTGGGGAGCGTGTTCGTCGTGCTGACTTTTGTCTTTGGCGAGTACCTCGCTCCGCCGGCGGAGCGGGCGGCTCAGCAGTGGCGCCTGGCCGCCACGCGCTCGATGGTTTCCCAAGAATTGCGCACCGGTTTGTGGGTGCGGGATGGGAAGCTTTTCGTAAATGTACGCAGCGTTCTCCCCGACACCTCCCTGCAGGGAGTGCGGATCTATGAATTTGATGACACGGCCACGCTTGTGTCGATCAGTGAGGCAGATTCGGGGGTTTTTCAGGATGGCGCTGGATGGCGCCTGAAAGGTGTCGGGAAGACGCTGTTCCTCGGCGATCGGACGGAAATTCAGCAGTTGCCGGAACTGGTCTGGCGCTCAGAGTTGACGCCAGATGTGCTGTCGGTGCTCATGGTCGTACCCGAGAGGATGTCGGTGACCACCCTGTATTCGTACATACGCCACCTCGAAGACAACAAGCAGCGCACCACTCGTTATGAGATCGCGCTCTGGAAAAAGCTGGCCTATCCGTTTGCTGCCCTTGTCATGATGGGTTTGGCTTTGCCTTTCGGCTACATGCAGACCCGAATGGGGGGTGTGAGTCTGAAGGTTTTTTCAGGGATCATGATCGGAGTCGGCTTCCATCTTCTCAACGGCCTGTTTTCCAACCTTGGCGTCATCAATGGTTGGGTGCCGGCGGTGGCGGCGCTGACGCCCAGTATCGCTTTCCTGCTGGCTGCGATGGGCATGATGTGGTGGGTGGAGCGCCGCTGAAGGCCGTTGATGCCTAAGGTGTGGCGGGAAGAAGCACGATGCGGGTGCCTGCGAGGCGGTCATGCAGGAATTGCCTGTCCCTGTCGATCAGGGCCCAAATCAGACCGACGCCGAAAAACAAGATCGATGGCCACGCCAGTGCGTACCTGAGCCAACCCTGGCCCAAGCTCACGGGATTCCCGCCAACATCCACTATGCGCAGCTTCCAGGTTTGCATGGCGAGGGTTTGACCGCCGCGCCGCCAGTACCAAAGGAAATACATCCCGAGTACGCCAAAGATATATATCCAGAGGATGCTGCCGGAGGGCGTGTATTGGGTACCAATGCCGAGAATCAGCAGTGGGACCATGAAAGTCAGGGCAAGGACGCCTAGCAGGAGCAGCGATTCGTAGAGCATGCTAGCCAATCGGCGGCGCAGGCCTGCGAGTTCGACCGTGGTGCGTCGAGCCGGCTGGCCCCCGACGGTGGTGGCATGGGAAGGCATGGGAAGATTCAGGGCTTGACACCCGCAGCAATGGTGTTGGCAGCAGCGGATGTGCCGCCATCCGCCGCGGGAAAGGGAGGTATGGGTGCTGTCACTGTTGTTCCAGCGGGCTCGGGAGCGGCAGAGGGGGGCGGTTCAACGATCACTGGCTTTTTCGGAACGATGACTCTGGGCGGAGGAGGTGCTGTCAGCGGCTTGAGTGGCGTGGCTGCAGTCTTGTTTTTCTGGGCTTTGACCGGGGGCTTTGCGGCAGCCTCTTTGAAGCGGATCTTCTCCTCGCTAGGCAGTTCCTGATAGGCGTTCCATTTGTCGCGCAGTGCTTCCCGCTTCTCTGGCGAGATGCGCTGAAGGTTGCGGTACTGATCGCGGGCAGAGGTGCGCTGCTCAGGCGTGAGGGAAAACCAGGTTTCTATACGTCGCTGAAGGCGCGATTGTTCCTCGGGGGTATAGCCCGGAAAACGGTCCGCAATGCCAACCCATTTGCGCCTCCTGTCGTCGGGCAGGTTTTTCCATTCGCTGGCCAGTGGCGCAAGGGTGCGCTGCTGGTCAGGCGTCAGATCTGCCCACGCCGGTGCCGTGATCGGTGGGGTTGCCAGAACCGGGGTAGAGAGGGTCGTGAGGGCGACGACGATCAGTCGGGTGAGTCGTTTTGAACCCATGCGTCGAATCCGCGATCCAGGTAGGCGTCAATCGGAAGGTCGTCAGCAAGCAGAGCACTATCAACCTCTTCAAGGTCGGCCGTATGCTGCCATTCGCCCAGAAGGCCACTGCCGAGGGCAACCAGTATGACGAGAATCATCGCAAGCGTGGTACGACCATGGGGCAGGACGTGCTCTGAAAGAGCCTGTCCGATACCTGCAAGGCTGAGCTTTCGGACCGACTGCTTCTGACACGACAGCGCCATCTGCCGAGCCTGGAGAAGGCGGTCAGCCACCGGGGGGGCAACATTGCGTGCCGACACATTGAGGTGCTGACGTATCCGGTTGTGGAAGTCGTGTTCGTTCATGGTTTGATACCTTTTGCGGCAAGCGCGGCGGCAAGGGTGTGCGTGGCTCTGGAGCAATGCGTCTTAACGCTGCCTTCGGAGCATCCCATTGCCGCCGCCGTTTCAGCGATGTCCATTTCCTCCCAGTAACGCATCAGGAAGGCTTCGCGTTGACGCGGGGGAAGCTTTTCAATTTCCCTTTCTATGACCCCAAGGGTCTGACGTTGTTCCAACTGGGTTTGAGGGGTTTCGTTCTTGTGCTCACCATCAGCCGGCTCAAGGGTGTCGAGGGGGTCGTGATCTTCGTCGTCCGGACTCGAAAAGGCGGATAGCAGCGTAGTCCACATGCTGCGGACTTTCTGGCGGCGGAAATAATCCCGAATGGCATTTTGCAGGATTCGCTGAAACAACATGGGAAGCTCGTCGAGAGGCTTGTCGCCATATTTCTCGGCGAGTCTCATCATGGAATCCTGGACGATGTCGAGAGCGGATTCCTCGTTGCGAACCGCAAACAAGGCCTGCTTGAAGGCCCGTTTCTCGACGCTGGCGAGGAAGTCCGAAAGTTCGAGGCGGGATGGCAGGGGGTGATCCTTAGTGATCCAGGTGATTTCGTTCCTGGAGGTCGTCGTTTCTGGTGCTGCGCTGAGGGTGGCGGCACCGATACGGTGCGCCTTGACCAATCGCCGGGTCGGCGGTATGGTTCGACGTTTTACATCGCCGATACAGCTCGGGTGCAGTGATGGTCATTACCGGTGCGGAAATTGTAATCAGGTGCCTCCAGGAAGAAAAGGTCGACTATCTTTTCGGTTATCCCGGTGGTGCCGTACTGTACATCTACGACGAGCTTTTCAAGCAGGACAAGGTGCGCCACGTTTTGGTGCGTCATGAACAGGCTGCCATCCACGCGGCGGATGGATATGCCCGTTCTACCGAAAAGGTGGGCGTTGCGCTGGTGACATCCGGGCCGGGAGCGACTAACGCCGTGACCGGTATCGCCACCGCGTTCTGTGACTCGATTCCCATGGTGGTCATCTCGGGTCAGGTGCCGTCTGCAGCCATCGGGCAGGATGCTTTCCAGGAAGTCGATACGGTCGGAATCACTCGTCCGTGCGTAAAACATAACTTCCTGGTCAGGGATGTCAGGGAGATCGCGGAAACGATCAAGAAGGCCTTCTATCTTGCCCGTACCGGCCGTCCCGGTCCGGTCCTGGTCGATATTCCCAAGGACATCACCGCGCAGAAGTGCGAGTTCGTCTATCCGCAGAGCGTCTCCATGCGCTCCTACAATCCGACGGTGAAGGGTCATCACGGCCAGATCAAGAAGGCGTTACAGCTGCTCCTGGAAGCCAAGCGGCCCATGGTTTATGCGGGCGGTGGGGTGGTGCTTGGTGATGCGGCGGACAAACTGACTACTTTGGTGCGCAAGCTGGGTTTTCCATGCACCAACACGCTCATGGGCCTGGGGGGCTATCCGGCCACCGATAGGCAGTTTGTAGGCATGTTGGGCATGCACGGCAACTACGAAGCCAATATGGGCATGCATTACTGCGATGTTCTCCTGGCTGTTGGCGCCCGATTTGATGATCGCGTGATCGGTAGTCCGGCGCACTTTGCCTCCGAGCCGCGCAAGATCATTCATATCGATATCGATCCCTCGTCCATATCCAAGCGTGTCAAGGTGGATGTGCCCATCGTCGGTGATGTGGGCGAGGTGCTCGGAGAGCTGATTGCGCTGCTTGAGAGCAGCTCCGAGACGCCTGATCAGGATTCGTTGGGGGGCTGGTGGAGGCAGATTGATGAGTGGCGGCGTCGGGACTGCCTGAAGTTTTCCCAGGGTGACGGCCTGATCAAGCCCCAGTTCGTCATCCAGAAGCTTTGGGAAGTCACGGGCGGCGATGCTTTTGTGACCTCCGACGTGGGTCAGCACCAGATGTGGGCAGCCCAATATTACAAGTTTGACAAACCTCGCCGATGGGTGAATTCAGGTGGGCTCGGGACGATGGGTTTCGGCCTGCCGGCCGCAATGGGTGTTCAGCTGGCTCATCCGGGCTCGCCGGTAGCGTGCGTGACCGGGGAAGGGTCGATCCAGATGAACATCCAGGAGCTTTCCACCTGCAAGCAGTTCCGCCTGCCCATCAAGGTCGTCCTGCTCAATAATGGTTACCTGGGGATGGTTCGACAGTGGCAGGAGCTCTTCCATGGCAACCGCTACTCCGAGTCCTACATGGATGCCTTGCCTGATTTTTCAAAGCTTGCGGCGGCCTATGGTCATGTGGGTATCAAGGTGGATAAGCCCGGTGATGTGGAGGGCGCGTTGCGTGAGGCCTTCAAGCAAAAGAACGATCTGGTCTTCCTTGATTTTCAGGTTGATGCCACCGAGAACGTGTATCCAATGGTTCAGGGGGGCAAGGGCCTGACGGACATGATCCTGTCGGCTGAGGATCTCTGATTTCCCGGTGAAACCTGCAGTGGGAATCCGCTTGCGCCCGTTTCCCGAATCATCCCAGACGCTCGACGCCAAATGGCTGCGCGGGCTGATGACCCTTCAGAACAAGACGCTTATGAGACACGTCATCTCCCTTCTCATTGAGAACGAATCCGGCGCTCTGTCGCGCGTTTCGGGCTTGTTTTCCGCTCGTGGTTACAACATTGAGTCACTTACGGTGGCACCCACCGAAGATGCTTCGCTGTCGCGCATGACGATCGTTACCTCGGGCTCGGACGACATCGTCGAGCAGATCACCAAGCATCTCAACAAGTTGGTTGAGGTTGTCAAAGTGGTGGATCTGTCCGAGTCGGCCCACATCGAGCGTGAGCTGATGTTGGTCAAAGTACGGGCAACCGGCAAGGACCGTGAGGAAATGAAGCGCATGGCTGATATTTTCCGGGGGCGCATCATCGATGTGTCCGATACCAGCTATGTGATCGAGCTGACCGGAAATCAGGCCAAGCTCGACTCCTTCGTCGGCGCCATCGACGCCAGCCTGATTCTTGAAACCGTCCGCTCGGGTATCTGCGGTGTTGGTCGTGGTGACCGGGTGTTGAAAGTTTGATGCGGGGCCGATTCGGGCGATGACGCCTGGGTCGACCCGTGAATTGCTCCTCTTTTGTCAGAAAGGCATGAAATGAAGGTTTATTACGATAAGGACGCTGATCTCTCCCTGATCAAGGGCAAGCAGGTCACCATCGTTGGCTACGGTTCCCAAGGCCATGCTCACGCCCAGAACCTGCGCGATTCCGGCGTCAATGTGACGGTGGGTCTGCGTAAGAGCGGTGCGTCCTGGGCCAAGGCTGAAGGCGCTGGCCTGAAGGTTGCCGAAGTGGCTGAAGCCGTTCGTGCCGCCGACGTGGTCATGATCCTGCTGCCGGACGAGAACATCCCCGACGTTTACAAGAACGACGTCGAGCCGAACATCAAGCAGGGTGGCACGCTGGCCTTTGCCCACGGCTTTAACGTGCATTACAACCAGGTCGTCCCGCGTGCTGACTTGGACGTGATCATGGTCGCCCCCAAGGGCCCTGGCCACACCGTCCGCTCCGAATACCTGAAGGGCGGTGGCGTGCCTTCCCTGATCGCGGTGTACCAGGACAAGTCCGGTAAGGCCCGTGACATCGCCCTGTCCTACGCTGCTGCCAACGGCGGCACCAAGGGTGGCGTGATCGAAACCAATTTCCGTGAAGAAACCGAAACCGACCTGTTCGGCGAGCAGGCAGTGCTGTGTGGTGGTGCTGTCGAGCTGGTGAAGATGGGTTTCGAAACCCTTGTGGAAGCCGGTTACGCTCCGGAAATGGCCTACTTTGAGTGCCTGCACGAGCTGAAGCTGATTGTCGATCTGATGTATGAAGGCGGCATTGCCAACATGAACTACTCCATCTCCAACAATGCGGAGTATGGCGAGTACGTGACTGGCCCTGAGGTGATCAACGAAGAGTCCCGCTACGCCATGCGCGAAGCCCTCAAGCGTATCCAGACCGGCGAATACGCCAAGATGTTCATCCAGGAAGGCAGAACCAACTATCCTTCCATGACCGCCCGTCGTCGTCTGAACGCCGTGCACCCGATCGAGACCGTCGGTGCTCAGCTGCGTGACATGATGCCGTGGATCAAGGCCAACAAGCTGGTTGACCAGTCCAAGAACTGATCGCAGTTCGCCTGAGACATACACGGGGGACGAAAGTCCCCCTTGTCGTTTACGGGTCGCACCCGGTGTCCTGCGTTACAATCGCGTTCGACTTCACCCATCGTCCCCTCCATGGCCGATCTGCAATCCCGCAAACCCTTGCTCAACCCGGAACGGCGTCGCAGGGGTATTTACATCCTTCCCAATCTGTTCACTACGGCCGCGCTATTCGCTGGTTTCTACGCCATCGTCCAGGCCATGAACGGGTTGTTTGAGCAGGCGGCAGTGGCGATTTTCATCGCCATGGTGCTTGATGGCCTGGACGGCAGGGTGGCCCGCCTGACACGAACCCAGAGTGCTTTTGGTGCAGAGTACGATTCGCTCTCCGACATGGTGTCGTTCGGTGCAGCCCCTGCGCTGATCATGTACGAATGGGCGCTCAAGGGAATGGGGAAGCTGGGTTGGATGGCGGCGTTCATCTATTGTGCGGGTGCGGCCCTACGCCTAGCCCGCTTCAACACCAATATCGACGTCATTGACAAGCGCTACTTCCAGGGTTTGCCCAGCCCTGCGGCCGCGGCGCTCGTGGCGGGCCTGGTCTGGGTAATGATCGACAACGGCATCGCAGGGCCTGATGTGCGCTGGTACGGGTGCGCACTTACCATCTTTGCGGGCATCTCCATGGTCAGCAATGTGCTGTTTTACAGCGGCAAGGAGATCAACCTCCGTCGCAGCGTACCCTTTATCGTCATCATTGCTTTTGTGCTCGGTTTTCTGCTGGTTTCCAGCTATCCGCCAGGGGTGCTGTTCGGCCTCTTTCTTTGCTATGCCGTCTCCGGATACGTGCTCGGAGCATGGGGCTGGCTTAAGGGGCGTCGTCGCAGTGCATCGGTTGCAGCGCCGGAAAAGTCTGATTTATAGTCCGAAACCCCGCATTCGGCGCCTGCCTCGCTTAGTCGGAGCGTCTCCGGGGCCCAAACGAATACACGAACTCCTGCGTCCCAGGCCGATTGAACGTCGGGGATGCGCTTCAATCCAAATATAAAGAACAGGCGGGAGCCCATCATGAACGACCAGCTGATCATTTTCGACACGACTCTGCGTGACGGTGAGCAAAGTCCCGGCGCATCGATGACGCGGGATGAAAAGCTGCGCATTGCCCGACAGCTTGAAAGGATGAAGGTCAATGTCATCGAGGCAGGATTTGCAGCTGCCTCCAACGGCGATTTTGAAGCAGTCAAGGCGGTCGCTGAGGCCATCCGGGAGTCCACCGTGTGCTCCCTGGCGAGGGCCAACGAGAACGATATCCGCCGTGCCGGTGAGGCGATCCGTCCGGCTGCGTCAGGGCGCATTCATACCTTCATTGCCACCAGTCCCATCCACATGGAGAAGAAGTTGCGGATGACGCCAGACCAAGTGGTAGAGCAGGCGGTGCGGGCGATTGGCTGGGCGAAGGAGTACACGAACGATATCGAGTTTTCGGCCGAGGATGCGGGTCGTTCCGAGATCGACTTCCTATGCCGCATTTTTGAAGCGGTGATCAAGGCCGGCGCGACGACCATCAACGTGCCCGATACGGTAGGCTACAACGTGCCGGAGCAGTTCGCCGAAACTATTCGGAGCCTGATCGAACGCGTGCCAGGGTCCGATAAGGTGGTTTGGTCAGTGCATTGCCATAACGACCTCGGGCTCGCTGTCGCCAACTCCCTGGCTGCCGTGCGTGCAGGGGCCCGACAGGTGGAATGCACCGTCAATGGCCTCGGTGAGCGTGCTGGCAACGCTTCACTCGAAGAGATCGTCATGGCTGTGCGGACACGCAAGGATATCTTCCAGTGCGATACCCGCGTCGATACCACCCAGATCGTCCCTGCTTCGAAGCTGGTTTCCGGCATCACGGGCTTTCCGGTTCAGCCCAACAAGGCGATTGTAGGTGCCAATGCTTTTGCCCACGAATCAGGCATCCACCAGGATGGTGTGCTCAAGCATCGGGAAACCTATGAAATCATGCGTGCCGAAGATGTGGGCTGGAGTACCAACAAGCTGGTGATGGGCAAGCACTCCGGGCGCAATGCCTTCCGCTCGCGCTTGCAGGAACTGGGGGTGGATATCACGTCGGAGGAGCAGCTCAACCACGCGTTTGCCCGCTTCAAGGAGCTTGCCGATAAGAAGCACGAGATCTTCGACGAGGATTTGCAGGCACTGATGAGTGACGAGAGTTCGGAGCCAAAGGAGCATTTCCGTCTGCTTTCGTCGTCTTTTCACTCGGAAACCGGTGAAACGCCCTGTGCCCGTGTGACGCTTGCCGTGGGTGGTACCGAGGCCAAGGCGGAGTCATGCGGTTCGGGCCCGGTCGATGCGGCTTTCAAAGCGATCGAGGTGGTGGCCAGGAGTGGGACGGAACTGCTGCTTTACTCGGTGAATGCCATTACCACGGGTACGGATGCCCAGGGTGAGGTGACCGTGCGTCTGTCAAAGGATGGTCGCGTGGTGAATGGTCAGGGGGCCGACACCGACATCATCGTGGCTTCGGCCAAGGCTTACCTCAACGCGCTGAACAAGATTCAGGCGGGCGCGGAAAAAATGAATCCGCAGGTGTGAGCTCGCTGGCTCAGCCCTCACTGGAGGACTGGGCCAGTCGTGATGGTGCGGTGTTGCGGGCGTACAGCACGACAACGATAAAGAAGATCACGCTCAGTAAGGCCTCTGCCAGCGCCAATGCATTGCCCGGCGGCGCATCATTTGTGCGTACCACGCCTTCGGTCAGGTAGAGCAGGATCATCATCGAACTCCACTGGTAGGTGTAGCGTGTGCCGCGCAGGATGCCGAAGAGGGCGGCCATCAGAGGCAGAACCTTGAGCGTCATCCATGAGCCTCCCGGGCGGAGAGGCGCCAGCATTGTCTCCCAGGCGAGGCAGAGAGCGATCAGACCGAGCAAAGTGATGCTGGCAATCAGGGACAGGGTTTTGGGTTTCATCATTTGGCGAGTTTGAGTGCGGTTTCGGCCAGGCGTTTGCCCAGTGCTATGGCGAGGCGTCGTTCCTCGTCGGTAAGTTGAGTGTTTTCGTCCTTGCCTGCCCAATGGGTTGCGCCATAAGGGGAGCCGCCGCTGTGGGTGCGTGTCAGATCGGGTTCGGAGAAGGGAAGGCCGACAATCAGCATGCCGTGGTGTAGAAGCGGCGTCATCATCGACAGCAGCGTACTTTCCTGACCGCCATGCTGGCTCGCGGTAGAGGTAAATACGCAGGCGGGCTTTCCAGCCAGGGCACCGGATAGCCATGGGCCAGCCGTTCCATCCAGAAAATATTTCATCGGTGCCGCCATATTGCCGAACCGGGTGGGGCTGCCGACCGCAAGGCCAATGCATTCCTCCAGATCCCGGATTTCCGCATAGGGCGCACCATGGTTGGGCACATCGGGTTCAAGCGCTTCACAAACGGCGGATACCCTTGGCACTGTCCGCAATCTTGCCGCCGTACCAGGTACGGAGTCGATGCCGCGTGCGATCATCTCGGCCAGGGCACGAACCGAGCCCCGGTGGCTGTAATAGAGAACGAGGATTTCCTGCATGGGTGAGGTGTTTTACGCGGAAAGGCATTATACGTAAATGGGCTCGGCGCTTGATTCCGGCATCCGTCTGCGCGCATCCGTGGGCTCGCTGCGCCATCTTTTGAAGGCGGTGTTGCGGCGTTTTCGGGAGGGCCGGTGTTCTCAGGTCGCGGCCAGTCTGGCCTTTACCTCGCTGCTGTCGCTTGTCCCCTTCGTGACCCTGGTTGCCGTGGTATTCAGCAAGTTTCCTCAATCCCAGCGCTTCAGGGATGCTCTACAGGGGTTTCTACTCGATAACCTCCTGCCGGAGAAGGCAGGAAAAGTGATTGCCACTTACGCCTTCCAGTTCAGCCAAAAGGCCACCAATCTGACGATTGTCGGTGGTGCGGTATTGATCCTGACCGCAATCATGCTGATGCGGACCATCGATCAGGTAATCAATCAGATCTGGCGCGTGCAGGCCCACAGGCCTTGGGCCAGCCGAATGGTGGCTTACTGGGCTGTTCTGTCCTTGGGGCCTCTTCTGCTGGCGGGGGGCGTCTTTGCTGCTGGTGCTCTGCTGAACGCGTCCATGGATTTCATGAATGAGCCGGCCTGGTTGGAGATGGCGGGTTTGCGATTGGTTTCCCTGGGTGTTCTTGCGGGGGTCTTTGCGACGCTCTATTTTGCCGTCCCCCATTGCAGTGTGAGGCTTGCCGACGCTGGTTTGGCGGGTGTGCTGGCCGCGGCAGCATTTCTGATCATGCAGCGGCTTTTTGGTCTTTACCTGGCCCATTTCCCAAGTTACACGCTGGTATATGGCGCGTTTGCCGTCGTGCCGATCTTTCTTTTGTGGCTCTACCTGTCTTGGATCATCATCCTGCTCGGGGCGGTGATTGCCGCTGTCCTGCCGGAACGGAGTCTTCGACGGCGGCCATTGCCCGATTTTCCCGGGCGCCCACTATATGTAGCCTTGCTCATCCTTGCTGAACTTGCAGCGGCGCAATCCCTGGGGGTTTGCCGTAGCGTGGCGGATCTCGCCGATGTGGCTCGGGTGGGGCATGATGAGGTTCGGGCGGCCCTGGCGCGTCTCTCATCGTCGAGAATCGTTGTTCGTGGCGATTCGGGCGGATGGTTGCTGGCTCGTTCTGCCGAAAGTGTGCGCCTGTCGGAGCTGGTTGTGCTTTTCGGTTTGGCGCCTTTGCCCCATTCTCCTGTCGCGAACGGGCCTGAACGATGGCTGGAGGGAGCTTGGCAAAGACTGGTGGCAGCCGTTCAAACGGCCGCCGACGTATCGCTAAGCCAGTTGCTGGAAGAGGGGCGCGTTGAGTGACTCAGAGGGGGTATGGGTCGATTTCGTATTGGAACAGCTCTACCGCCGCTGTCTGCATGTCCAGGCTGAGGAGGCGTCCTTGGGCAACATAGAGGCGGTTGGTATCCGACACGAGCATGAAGCGACGGGCAGAGTAGGTGCCCGCCGGCGCCAGGATCGACTGCTGACGACCGAGTGCGTGAACCGGGGGCAGCACCAGAGCTGGGCTCATCGGTCTTGTGCGTTCGGCATTACGGAATCCGACAGTCACAGGTCTTGCGGAGTTGGCAAGGACTTGTAGACCGAGTTCAATCTGTTCGGGGGTTTCGGTTCGAATCCAGCGCACCACGCATAATGTCCAGGGCTCATCGTCGCCGCGGCGCAGGGCAATTGCCATGCCTGCACTCAGGTCGCTCGCCGTGCCGGTGACTTGCATGATGGCGTAGCCGGTTGGGCTCTCGTTGACCACCATCCATTCGGAGGAATACAGAGCCTGTCGGGACAGACCCGGGTCGCGGAGCATCTTCCAGATGGAGTTGAGTCCGGAGCATACCCGAACCGCATACTGGCTGCGTCGGCGGGAGTGCTCCCGGCGCGGTGGGCAGGCCCAATACTCTCTGACCCGCCTGAGCAGGGAGGCCGCTTCCGCTCTGTCCATCCCGCTGTGAAAGTCGGCGGGGGGAGGGCCATCACTCTCCAGGCGGTCAATCAGGGAGGTGGCGCGCCGGGCGAGTTCCTCTCCCGAGAAATAAAGAAGCCCGTCCAGATCGGGTGGGTTGCGCCGATGTATCGACATGGGCTGCGTGTCCTGGTCCGGGTCCAGCCAGAACCAGCCGAGTTCGTCATTTCCGGGGGGAGTGAGCCGGATCGTGGTGGTGCTTGCGTTGTTGGAGATGAATTCTGACAGCCAGCAGATTTCTTTCCCCGTCAGGCCTTCGGGATGAGCCGCAGAGAAGGCCAGCACGTATTTGTAGGCGGACTGAGCGCTCTCAGGAGCGTCCCCCCCTTGTCCCGGCTCTGCTTCGGAACTGCTGCCTACATATAGGGAGTGGGCTTTCAACCAGAACTCATACGGCGCGCTGTTGCCGGCGAGGTGCGCAATGGTCAGTTGTTCTCCCAATAGCTCAAGCGCCCTTGCGCTGATCGTGACGGGATTGCGGCGTAATGTTCGTACCAGTCGGTGACGTATCTCGTTCAGGACTTCCTCGTGCCAGGTGACCAACTTTCCCAGCGCAGATACCAATCGCGTTGCGGATCGATGCAGGCCCAGGGTGAGGGGGAGGGAGGCTCCGGCGAGGCGTTCCCGAAATTGTCGGCTGATGGCTATGCTGCGGGTATGCAGGAGATCCAGGCAGCGCTGGAGCTGGCTGCGACTCACATCGGAACGGCCGAGCTCGTCAAGATGACGCACAAGGGTTGCCAGTTCCAGGTCGGCATCGGCCGATAGAGGAGAAGCCAGCCAGTCGAGAACTGGCGCTGTGCGATCGGAGAGGTTGGAGTCGGCGGCGCTCATTGCCTGGGAAGTCTCGTGGCCAGGCCGACATTGTAATTAAATCGCCGGGATATGTGCCGCGTTTCGGTGCGTCCGGTGTGATTGAGGGTGGAGTGGCGACATCAGTGGTGGGGCGTCGATTGGTGCATCAGCCTTGATGTTTTTTCGTCGGTGATCTAATATCCGACGTTTTTCCATTCCATCGGATCAGGAACAAGTCATGGTTGTTATTCGTCTCGCCCGCAGCGGTTCCAAGAAGCGTCCTTTCTACAACATCGTTGCCGCCGATTCCCGTAATCGTCGCGATGGTCGTTTCATCGAGCGCATCGGTTACTACAACCCCGTTGCTTCCGGCAATGCCGTCAGCCTTGTGGTCAATGCCGAGCGTCTGTCCCACTGGCAAGGCCACGGTGCCCAGCTTTCCGACACCGTGTCCCGCCTCGTGAAGCAGGCCGCCAAGGCGGCCGCCTGAGTTGTCCGGGTCTTCCGATCTGTCGCAAGACTCGGCAATGATCGTCCTGGGGCGCATTGTTGCGCCCTTTGGCGTTGCGGGCTGGGTCAAGGTTCATCCCTTCGGAGATGATCCGCTTTCCTGGAAGAAGATCCCCCAATGGTGGCTTGCCACCGATCCAGACGGCAATGCGTGGGTGCCCTTCACGTTGAAGGGGTGCAGGGAGCATGGCGGTGGCATTGTCGCCAGTTTCGATGAGGTGCCGGATCGCAATGGTGCGGAAGCTGTTACAGGCTACTACGTGGCAGCCCCCCGTCATGCAATGCCGAAGCCCGAGAAGGATGAGTACTACTGGGGCGATCTTATCGGGCTCGAAGTGGTCAGCGCTGCCGGGGTGAGTTTTGGCAAGGTAGAGGGGCTGCTCTCCACAGGCGCCCATGATGTGCTTCAGGTGCGGGATGGTGAAGCCGAGCGTCTTATCCCCTTTGTTGCTGCCTATGTGCTCAATGTGGATACGGCTGCTGGGCAGATCCAGGTGGATTGGGACGCGGATTGGTGATGACTGCCGGCAAAGGTTGCAGGGCCTACGATGTCATCACCCTGTTTCCTGAGATGTTTGCGGCGTTGTCGGAGTTCGGAATCACCGGAAGGGCTCGTGACAGGGATTTATACGAAATCCGCTGCTGGAATCCCAGGGATTTTACCGAAGACCGCCATCGTACGGTCGATGACCGCCCCTACGGCGGCGGGCCTGGAATGGTGATGCTTCCCGGCCCCTTGGAACATGCCATCGTCGCCGCGAAGGAACGTCAGTTGCAGTGTGCGGGCGCAGCAGGGCGTGTGATCTACCTCTCGCCCCAAGGGCGTCCGTTGGATCACGACAAGGTACTCGAGCTGGTGTCGGAGCCATCTCTGATCTTGCTGTGCGGCCGTTACGAAGGGGTTGATCAGCGTTTGATCGACCGCTGTGTGGATGAAGAAATTTCTCTCGGTGATTTCGTCCTTTCAGGGGGCGAGTTGCCGGCGATGGTTTTGCTTGATGCAGTGATCCGGCAGTTGCCGGGTGCGCTCAATGATGAGGATTCTGCGGTCGAGGATTCGTTTGTTGATGGCCTCCTCGATTGTCCGCATTACACCCGTCCGGTGGAGTACGAAGGCATGCGCGTTCCCGATGTTCTGTTGTCGGGCAATCATGCAGAGATCCGTCGCTGGCGGTTGCAGCAGTCCTTGGGGCGCACGGAGCTGCGGCGACCCGATCTGCTTGCAAGTCGGAAATTGAGCAAGGAAGAGTTTCGGCTGCTGGATGTGTTCCGGCAGTCAGACACGAAACCACAAAACTAGCGTTGTGGTTTCATAACAAAGCCGTGTATCAGGTGGCGACCTGCTCTGCACGAAAGGCCACTGGCCCCATTTTTTCAGGAGTGACGCATGAACCTCATTCAGCAACTGGAACAAGAAGAAATTGCCCGTCTGACCCAGGGCAAGGCCATCCCCGAGTTCGCTCCCGGCGACACCGTGGTGGTTCAGGTCAAGGTGAAGGAAGGCAACCGTGAGCGTCTGCAGGCTTATGAAGGCGTAGTCATCGCCAAGCGTAACCGCGGCCTCAACTCGGCGTTCATCGTTCGCAAGATCTCTTCCGGCGAAGGCGTGGAGCGCACGTTCCAGACTTACTCTCCGCTGGTTGCAAGCATCGAAGTGAAGCGCCGTGGCGATGTTCGTCGTGCCAAGCTGTATTACCTCCGCAGCCGTTCCGGCAAGTCCGCGCGCATCAAGGAAAAGCTGGACTACAAGTCCTTTGCTGCGAAGGCTGCCGCTGCCAAGGCCTGATCTTCTTCAGGCACAAAAAAACGGAACTTCGGTTCCGTTTTTTTTCGTCGGTTGTCTGCCACCTCCCGAGGGAGGTGGGGCAGGAATCATCACGCGCGTTTGTCGTGCTCGATCAGCGCGTAAGCGGAATGGTTGTGAATGGATTCGAAGTTTTCAGACTCGACTACGTAGGCATCGATGCGGGCTTCGCGGTTGAGACAGCCGGCTACGTCACGCACCATGTCTTCGACAAACTTGGGGTTGTCATAGGCGCGTTCCGTCACGAACTTCTCGTCCGGGCGTTTGAGCAGGCCATACAGCTCACAGGATGCCTGACTCTCCACGAGCTGTACCAGTTCCTCGATCCACAGGTGGTCGTTGGTTGTGGTGGTGACGGTAACGTGGGAACGTTGATTGTGCGCGCCGTATGCCGAGATCTTCTTTGAGCAAGGGCACAGGCTCGTGACGGGCACGACGATCCGCATCGTGAACTCATAGGCGCCACCTTCGCTGATCTCGCCGATGAAGGTGACTTCATAATCCATCAGGCTTTGAACTCCGGAAACCGGGGCGGCCTTGTTGATGAAGTAGGGGAAGGTCATCTCCACATGACCCGTCTCCGCTTCAAGCTTCCGTACCATTTCGCGCAGCATCGGTTCGAAGGATTCAACGGAAATCTCGCGCTCGTGGCTGTTCAGGATCTCCACGAAACGGGACATATGCGTGCCCTTGAAATTGTGGGGCAGGCCGACGTACATGTTGAAGACGGCGATGGTGTGCTGAACGCCCCCATTCTTGTCCTGGACGCGGATCGGATGACGAATGGACTTGATGCCGACCTTATTGATGGCCAGTTGGCGGGAGTCGGCGGAATTCTGGACATCCGGAATCGGGGTGGGGGCTTCGCACGTAGTCATGACTGTTCTCGTTAAATCTCGTTGGGGAATGGGGATCTGTGGCCCCTTGTTGGATTGATCCTATCATTCCCGACAAAAGCACTCAACTATTCGGCCGATAGGCCTCTTCAATGCGTTTAAGGATGGAGCGCGCATCGAGCCCGACCTCTGCCAGCAACTGGGCTTGATCGCCATGGTCGACGAAACGGTCGGGCAGGCCTATCTGGAGCAGACGCGTCGACACTCCTGCTTCATGGAGTGTCCTGGCGATCTCGGAACCTGCCCCACCCATGACGGCATTTTCCTCAAGGCTGACCAGCAGTTCGTGCCGTGCTGCAAGTTGCAGGATGAGATCCCGATCCAAGGGTTTGGCAAAGCGCATGTTGGCAACGCTTGCATCGAGTTCCGAGGCGACCTCGAGGGCTGTCCCAACCATGCTCCCGAATGCCAGCAACGCGATGTTCTTGCCTTCGCGGCGAAGTTCACCCTTGCCGATCGGCAAGGTCTGCATTGTGGCTTCCGGGGCAACGCCAAGGCCGCTGCCGCGGGGGTAGCGGACGGCGGTGGGGCCATCGTGCAGATAGGCCGTATAAAGCATTTGGCGGCACTCGTTCTCGTCGGCCGGGCAGAAAATGGTCAGATTCGGCACACACAGAAGGTAGGAGATGTCGAACGCACCATGGTGGGTCGCGCCGTCGGCACCGACCAGGCCAGCCCGGTCGATGGCCATCATCACCGGCAGGTTTTGCAGTGCAATATCGTGAATGAGTTGATCGTAGGCACGTTGCAGGAAGGTGGAGTAGATCGCCACCACCGGCTTGAAACCCTCGCAGGCAAGACCGGCTCCGAAGGTGAGAGCATGCTGCTCGGCGATACCCACGTCGTAGTATCGGCTCGGGTGCTCTTCCGCAAACCGGACCATGCCGGACCCTTCCCGCATCGCTGGTGTGATCGCGACGAGGCGTTTGTCCACTGCGGCCATATCGCACAGCCAGTCTCCAAACACCTGGGTGTAGGTGAGCTTGCCGCCGCCCTTGGCATCCTTGCCAGAGGCGATCCCGGCCGTATGATCAAAGCGTGATACCCCATGGTAAAGGATGGGGTCGGCCTCAGCCAGTTTGTAGCCTTGCCCCTTGCGGGTAATCACGTGGAGGAATTGCGGACCTTTCAAGGTGCGCAGGTTCTGCAGCGTGGGAAGCAGGGACTCCAGGTCATGGCCATCAATGGGGCCGATGTAGTTGAAGCCGAATTCCTCGAACATCGTTCCGGGCATCACCATGCCTTTGACGTGCTCCTCGGTGCGTCGGGCGAGTTCGAACACCGGCGGCGGAAGATTTTCCAGGAAACGTTTCCCGATCGTGCGCGCTCCGTTGTAAAGCTTGCCTGAGAGCAGTCGAGACAGATGCTTGTTGAGCGCACCTACCGGCGGTGAGATGGACATCTCGTTGTCGTTGAGAATGACCAGCAGGTTGGTGTTGTGGATGTCACCGGCGTTGTTGAGCGCTTCGAAGGCCATCCCTGCGGACATGGCGCCATCACCGATCACCGCGATGGCACGGCGATCCTCGCCGCGCAGGCGAGCTGCCTCGGCCATCCCCAGGGCTGCGGAAATCGAGGTGGACGAGTGGGCTGTGCCGAAGGTGTCGTAGGCACTTTCGCTGCGTCGCGGAAAGCCGGAGATGCCCTGGTACTGGCGCAGGCCGGCCATCGCGTCGCGGCGCCCGGTAAGGACTTTGTGGGCGTAGGTCTGGTGGCCGACGTCCCAGACGATACGGTCTTCCGGCGTGTTGAAGACGTAGTGAAGGGCAACGGTAAGCTCAACGGTTCCGAGGTTGGACGAGAGATGTCCACCAGTACGGGACACGGATTTGATCAGAAAATTGCGCAGCTCGTCAGCCAGCTGGGGGAGTTCGCTGGGGTCGAGCTTGCGCAGATCCGCGGGCGAGGCAATGCTTTCCAGCATGCTGCTGCGGGGAGAGGCGGGCTGCGTTCCGAGGGGCATTCCGGGTTACCGGGTCGTTAATGAGTATTCTTTGTCGCGTGTCTGAGCCGTGTCAAAACTGTCGGCGGACGATGAAGCGAGTCAGTTCCGACAGGCGCTTTGCGGAGTTTCCGAAGGCCGCGAGGCGGTCCAGGGCGTCCTGGCACATCTCTTCGGCGAGTGCTCTAGCCTGGGTGACACCCAACAGGCTGACGTAAGTCGGCTTGTCGTTGGCGGCATCTTTTCCAGCCGTCTTGCCCAGTGTGGCCGTATCGGCCTCGGCATCAAGGATATCGTCCACCACCTGAAAGAGCAGGCCGATCACCTTGCCCACGTGGTCAAGAGACGCCAGCTCGTCCTCGTGCAAATCGCGACCGCATTGTACGCCAAGCCCGATGGATGCCCGGATCAGCGCGCCCGTCTTGTGGATGTGCATGAACTCCAGTTCGGGCAGGCTGAGCTGGGTTCCCACGGAAGCCAGATCAATGGCTTGACCGCCGGCCATGCCGCGGGATCCGGATGCGATGGCGAGCTGACGGATCATGCCAAGCTGTCGTTGTGCCGAGTCGCTTAGCGCTGCTTCGGTGATGTGCTGGAAGGCCAGGGTTTGCAACGCGTCGCCCACCAGCAGAGCTGTGGCGTCGTCAAACTGGACGTGGACTGTGGGTTTGCCGCGGCGCAGGGTGTCGTCGTCCATGCAGGGCATGTCGTCGTGCACCAGCGAATAGGCATGGATCATTTCAATGGCGCACGCCACCCGGTCGAGTCGCTCGGGGGAGGCAGCACTGATGTCGCCCGCAGCATGGGCCAGCAGCGGACGTACCCGTTTGCCGCCGCCCAGCACGGCATAGCGCATGGCCTCGTGGAGACGGGAGGGGGCGAGATCAGGGGAGGGGAGAGCGCGCTCCAGCGCGGCTTCCGTCCGCTCCTGGATGTGGGTCATCCATTGGTTGAAGCCAGAGTTGGTCATGCAGGGGGGGCTTCCGTATCGGTGCTTTCGAGGACGCGAATGGTTTGCTCCGCTTTGCCGAGGATCTCCTGGCACTGGTGCAGCAGGGCTGTGCCACGCTGATAGGCCGCCAGTGCGTGTTCAAGGGGGAGCTGACCGTTTTCCATTTCCTGGACAATGGTTTCCAGTTCGGAGACGGCGGATTCGAAGCTTGGGGGCTTGGGAGGCTTGACCATTCGTGGCCGGAATCATGGTGGGGAAACCGTAAAAATAGCCTATGGCCGGGCTTCAGGTCAAACGAGTAATACTATATAATCTCAGGTTTTACGTTTCGGGCTTTCGCTTTGAATCAGGGGGTTCGGGATGTCTGACATTGCTTCTCAGGCACTTCTTTCGCCGGCGGTATCCCAGTTGCCGGTATCGTGGTATTTCGATGACAGGGTCTTTGAATTGGAGAAACGTCTCCTCTTCGATGCCGGGCCCGGTTATGTCGGCCACGAGCTCATGGTGCCGGAGGTGGATCGGTATCGCTCCCTCGATTGGCTGGATCATTCGAAGCTGCTCATCAATCGGGAAGACGGTTTCTACCAGATGTCCAACATCTGTCGTCATCGTCAGGCCATCATGTTGCAGGGTTCCGGAACGGCCGACAGGAACATCGTCTGTCCGATACACCGTTGGACGTACAACCCCGATGGCTTGCTCATCGGCGCCCCCCATTTCGCGGACAATCCCTGCCTCAATCTTCAGCGCAGCAAGCTTGAGAATTGGCACGGCCTGCTGTTCAAGGGGCCGCGCTCGGCCAATGCGGATCTGGCCGGCATGCAGGTGGCAAGGGATCTCGATTTTGCCGGTTACAAACTCGACAAGGTTGAAATCCACGAGTGCAACTACAACTGGAAGACGTTCATCGAGGTCTACCTTGAGGACTACCATGTGGTGCCTTTTCATCCCGGGCTTGGCCAGTTTGTCACGTGTGATGATCTGACCTGGCAGTTCGGTGAGTGGTATTCGGTTCAGCGCGTAGGCATTACCTCGCTCCGAAAACCTGGTTCCCCCACCTACAAGCGCTGGCATGAAGCGGTGATGGCCTATCACGGCGGTGAGATGCCGAAGCATGGGGCCATCTGGCTGACTTACTTTCCCAACATCATGGTTGAGTGGTACCCCCATGTGCTGGTGGTGAGCACCCTGATTCCGACGGATGTTAACAAGACCACCAATGTGGTGGAGTTTTATTATCCCGAGGAGATTCTGGAGTTCGAGCGCGAGTTTGTCGAAGCGGAGCAGGCTGCGTACATGGAAACCGCGATAGAGGACGATGATATTGGCGAGCGCATGGACCGCGGACGTCTGGCACTGATGCGTGAAGGGCGAAATGAAGTCGGGCCCTACCAGTCGCCTTACGAAGACGGCATGCAGCATTTCCATGAGTTCTATCGGCGCATCATCCAGCCGCACCTCTGATGTGACCTGTGAAATAAAAAGGGGAGCCCGGTGGCTCCCCTTTTTATTTGTTCCCTTCTCGGTGCCTGTCCGAGAGGGGGGACGGATCAGCGGCTCGATTCACGCACGATCTTCCATTGCCCGTTTTCAAGCTCGTAGTGCAGTGTCTTGGAGGCGGATTCCCGGAAATCGGCGGATTGGTAGTTTTGGTTGAAGCGGGCTTCTGCAGCTGTCGGGGAGATCGATCGTACATTCAGGTTCTCGACGGCAACGTTGATCTGCCCCGGTTTGGACAGACGCTTCTCGCGCTGGGACATCCAGGCATCAAGGCTGCCCTGCTCGGGCTGGAAGCGAGTTGAATAGAAAGACTTGTAGTTTTTGAAGTCTTTCCTCGACCACGCGGCAGCCCAGGATTTGACCAGCGGCTCGATGGCCGCAGTGGTGGCGGTGGCGGTGGCGCTGGCCGGGACTGCTGTGGTGGCAGGAACGGGCAGGGGAACCGGGGCGGGCAGGGGGCGACCCTGCATGGCGCCGATAGTGTCCAAGGGCGGAACGACCGGCAGTTCGGTGCTGCACAGGACCGCCTCGTCCTGTGCCGGGTCGGTTGCGCCCGCTTCCTCCGGGGCGGTCTTGGCAATCGGCACAAGTTGTACGCTGGGCAGGATCCGATGGGTCTGGGTCAGCACGCGCAGCTCGGCCTGGGTGAGGTCATACCGGGCACGAACGGTAGCGCGCTTCGCTTCAAAGAGTTCGTTTTCCGTATTGAGGACGTCCAGCAGGCTGCGCTGCCCGATGTCGAACTGTTGCCTGTAGGCATCCCTTGCCTTCTCGGTAGAGAGCTGGTGCTGTCCCAGGTAGACCAGTTGCTCCTTGAGTTTCTTGACATCGTTCCAGGCAATGGCGGTTTGTTGCCGAACGTCCCGACAGGCCTTGTCGCGCAGGTCTGTGGCGTTATAGAGCTGTTCATGTGACTGCCGGATGCGCGCCTCGTCGGAACCGCCTTTGTAGAGGTTCCAGTTAAGCAGAACCTGTAGCGCAGTTGAATTGGTTTCGCCGGTGACGCCCAGAAGATTCTTGTCCATTCCGGTGCTGGCGCGGAACTCTACGGTCGGCAGGTTGTTGGCTCGCTGGACGTCGATATTGGCCCGCGAGGCGCGGATGTTGGAAACGGCGGCACGAAAGCTGGGGTTGTCGTTGATGGCCTGCCGCAAGACGTCGTTTTCGACGGGAAGCTGCTGACCAAGAGCGGGGCTTGCCTCCAATTTGTCGGCGGGAGCCTCACCGACCACTCGCTGGAAGCGCTGGCTCACATCATGGAGATTAGAGCTTTCGGTCAGCCAGTTGGACTGCGCAAGGGCCAGCCGGCCAAAGGCTTGTTCCAGGTCCACACGTCGGCCCACGCCTGCCGTCACACGGCGTTCGATCTGATCCACGGTTTCCTTGTGGATGGCCCAGTTTTCCTGAGCCAGTTTGCTCAAGTCCCGGTAGCGCTGAACATCGAGATAAGCGCGCGCGGCCTCGTAGGCGGTTTCATCAGTGGTGCCGAGAAGCTCGTAATACCGGACGGTCCGAGCAAAGCCGAGGCGCTTCACCTCGTTGCCAGTCGCAAAACCATCAAAGAGAAGTTGGCGCAGTTGCAG
>JAEUNV010000225.1 GCA_016790385.1 Zoogloea sp. | reverse complement strand
GACATGGGTGGGGCGCGGCACGGCCTTGTCGGACAGGTAGGAGTTGCCCGGGAGGCTTTCCAGCGCGTCCACCCGGCGGCTTTCCGGCCCGGTGTATTTGCCGGAGGTGGCGAGGCTCGCCGGGGCATCCTTGGGCGGGCTGATGAAGCTCTTGGCGGGCAGCAGGGCATGGCCGGCCAGGGTGGCGGGGAAGGCCTGGTCGGCGGCGGCCACATGTGGCAGCAGGGCGGCGAGGGCCAGGGCAAGGGGCGTGAGGTGCTGGGTGATCATGGGAGGCTCGATGGGGTGTCGGGTGGCCCATGACAGTAGGCAGGCCAGGTTACACGGCCGTTTCCGGTGTGCGTCAGGGGTGTTGCGGTGTGGCCGTTTGATGTGTCCCGGCCGCGGTTGTCACCCGGTTGGCATTTCGCGCATGATCGGCGAGGCTGGCGGGGCGCAATGGGGGTGGTGTAGCGTTCGTCTCCGGCCGAACCCAGCCGGGAAAGCCCCAATACATATGGACTGCAAAGGAAACATGACGTGGTGAATATCCAGCAGATTCTGGCGCCCATCGGCCTGGTTGCCGTGGCGGCGGCCCTCTACTCGACCGCGGGCACGATCCAGACGGGCAACGTGGGGATCAGGACGACCCTGGGGATCATCTCGCAGGAGGAGATCGAGCCGGGCATCTACTTCAAATGGCCCGTCATCTCGACGGTGCATGAGTTCTCGGCCAAGGACATCGTGATCGACCTGTCCGATCTCACGCCGAAGGCCAAGGACAACCTTTCGCTGCGCGACATGGACGTGTCGATCTACTACCGGGCCGATCAAAAGGCCATTGCCGATCTGTCGGCCAAATATGCCTCCCAGTCGGCGCGCCATGCCGATGGCTACTACATGCCGGCCTACGAGCTGGTGTGGCGCATTGCGCGCAATGCCTGTTACGAGGAGATCGCGCGGCTGGATTCGCTGGTCATCCATACCCAGCGGGATCAGCTGGGCGCGGCGATTGCGAAGAAGCTCCAGGAGGAACTGGACCGGACCGACCGTGGCGTGTTCACCATCTCTCGCGTGGTGATCCGCTCGGTGCAGACCGATCCGTCCATCGAGCAGTCGATCCAGCAGGCGGTGGCCAATCAGAAAAAGCTGGAAGCGATGCAGGTGCAGACCGAGATTGCCAAGCGCGAGGCCGAGATCAAGGTGACGGAGGCGCGGGGGATTGCCGAGTCGAACAGGATCATTTCGGGCTCGCTGACGCGGGAGTATCTACAGCATGAGGCGAACCTGGCCCTTCAGACCTTCGCCGAAAAGGGCAACGCCAACACGGTGATCGTTCCGTCGGGAATGACGGTGACGCCCCTGGTCAACACCGCAAAGTAAGGCTGCGTCGGCCCGGCGGTTTGCCGCCGCCGTCCCGTGAAATGGGGGCCCTGGCCCGACGGGGGGCGGGCTCAGGGGGTGTGCAGAAGGTCGTTCAGTAGGTCTTGTAGGGCAGGAACTTGCCGCTCATGGTGATCCTGACCCGGTCGCCCTTGGGGTCGGCTTCGCGGGTGAGGTCCATGTTGAAGTCGATGGCGCTCATGATGCCGTCGCCAAATTCTTCGTGGATCAGCGACTTGAAGGTGGTGCCATAGACGCTGATCAGCTCGTAGAAGCGGT
>JAEUNV010000431.1 GCA_016790385.1 Zoogloea sp. | reverse complement strand
CAACCTCCAGGCCGGCACCATGAGCGTCATCCAGGCCCTCAACGAGGAAGACTTCAAGATCGTGCCGCGCAAGAAGGAAACCTACTTCACCGGTGATGCCGTGGCTGCGGAAGCCGCCCGCTGACGCGCGCCAATAAATCTACTGCGCGGCTCGATTTGGCTCCTGTGATGCTCGCCGTACCCATCTACGGCTGCGCTTCTCGGAACGAACTCGAACCGCTCGCTACGATTTCCTGGCACGCGCCGAGTTCTTATTTTCGGTAGCCCGGATTCAGGTATTCGACGATGCAAGCCTTTCTCTCCGGTCGCCGCCTGGCCGCGACCCTCTCCTGTGCCGCCCTTGCGGTGGCGACGGCCTTCGCCGCCAGCGGCGGCTCCCGGGCCGTGCCCGATCTGCTGGCCCAGCCGGCCCAGGCCAACGTGCGCGCGGCCGCTTCCCTGCAACTCTCGGTCACCCGGGCCGGCAAACGCCTGGTGTCGGTGGGGGAGCGGGGCCTCGTGCTCCTTTCCGACGACGACGGCCGCAGCTGGCGTCAGGCCAGGGAGGTGCCGGTCAGCGTGGCCCTGACCCAGGTCCGCTTCGTGTCCGAAACCCTGGGCTGGGCGGTGGGCCACAGCGGCGTGGTCCTGCACAGCGCCGATGGCGGAGAGACCTGGCAGATGCAGCTCGATGGCATGAAGGCCGCCGCGCTGATTGCCGATGCCGCAAAGGCCGGCGCGGCCAGCGGCGACCCCGCCGCCCTCAAGCACCTTCGGGAGGCCGAAGGCCTGGTGCAGGACGGGCCCGACAAGCCCTTCCTGGGCCTGCATTTTGCCGACGCGAGCCGTGGCTGGGTGGTGGGAGCCTATGGAATGGCCCTGGCCACCCAGGATGGGGGCAGGCATTGGGAATCCTTGATGGGGCGCATCCCCAACCCCGGCGGCAAGCACCTCTACGCCGTGGGCGAAGCCGGTGGCCGCCTGCTGCTGGCGGGCGAGCAGGGCACCCTGATCCGCTCGACCGACGGCGGAGCCAGTTTTCAACGCCTCACCACGCCCTACACCGGCACCTTTTTTGGCGCCCTTGACCTGGCGGATGGCGGGCTCCTGGCCTATGGGCTGCGCGGCAATGTGTGGCGCAGCGCCGATCAGGTCGCCAATTGGGCACGTATCGAGCTGGCCCAGCCGGTCACCCTCAGCGCCGCCCTCACGCTGGCCGACGGTGCCGTGCTGCTGGCCGACGAGAGCGGCCGGCTGTTGCGTGGTAACGCCTCCGCCAGCGCCTTTGCGCCCCTGGCCGGCGCCCTGCCCACCGGCCTGACCAGCCTTGCCCAGGCGGCCGACGGTGCGCTGATCGTCTCCGGCGCGCGCGGGCTCAGCCGCATGGAAGCCACCTTGCTTGCAGCCACCTCCACCGCGGAACCCAAGAAATGAGTCACGCCCACGACATCCCCGACGGCCTGGTGATCCGCAACCTGGCCGATTTCGATGCCGGCTCCGGCTCACTGCCCGAGCGCATCCTGTTCAACAATCGCCTGATCATCGTGGTGTTGTGCGCGCTGATCAGCGTGGTGCTGGGCTACAAGGCCATGGGCCTGTCGCTCAACGCCGCCTTCGAGAAGATGATCCCGACGAAGCACCCCTACATCGTCAACTTCCTGGAGAACCGGGGCCAGCTGGCGGGCATGGGGAACAGCCTGCGCATCGCGGTCGAGGCGAAGCAGGGCGACATCTTCGACCCGGCGTATCTGGACACGGTGAAGAAGATCGCCGACGAGGTCTTCCTCTACCCCGGCGTGGACCGACCCTACATGAAGTCCCTTTGGGCGCCCTCGGTGCGCTGGACGGGCGTGACCGAAGACGGCCTGGACGGCGGCCCGGTGGTGCCCGACGATTACGATGGCTCCCCCGAGAGCCTGGCCCAGGTGCGCCTCAACGTGGAGCGCTCCGGCGAGATCGGCCAGCTGGTGGCGGCCAACTACAAGTCCAGCATCGTGCTGGTGCCGCTCCAGGACAAGGTGGCCGAAACCGGCGAGCGCATCGACTACCACGCGCTCTCCCAGCGCATCGAGGCCCTGCGTGCCAAGTACGAATCGAACACAGTGGGCATCCATGTCACCGGCTTTGCCAAGGTGGTGGGCGACCTGATCGAGGGCTTGCAGCAGGTGCTGCTGTTTTTTGCCGGCGCCATCGCCATCTGCACCGCGGTGCTCTTCTGGTACACCCGCTGCCTGCGCAGCACCCTGCTGGTGGTGCTGTGCTCGATGATTGCCGTGGTGTGGCTGCTGGGCCTGCTGCCCACCCTGGGCTACGAGCTGGACCCATATTCGGTGCTGGTGCCCTTCCTGGTGTTCGCCATCGGCATGAGCCATGGTGCCCAGAAGATGAACGGCATCATGCAGGACATCGGCCGCGGCACCCACAAGCTGGTGGCGGCGCGCTACACCTTCCGCCGTCTCTTCCTGGCCGGCATGACGGCGCTGCTGGCCGATGCGGTGGGCTTTGCGGTGCTGATGGTGATCGACATCCAGGTGATCCAGGATCTCGCCGTCACCGCCAGCATCGGTGTGGCGGTGCTGATCTTCACCAACCTGGT
>JAEUNV010000032.1 GCA_016790385.1 Zoogloea sp. | reverse complement strand
CTCAGGCAAGGATCGCAGAGACGCCCGCCCCATGTTCGCCAACCTGCACAACCTCTCGCACCACGCCGCCTGGCGCCGACAGCTGGAGATGATCCTCGAATCCACCGGCGAAGGCATCTACGGCATCGACCTCCACGGCCGCTGCATCTTCATCAACGAAGCCGGCGCCGCCATGCTTGGCTACACACCGGATGAAGTGCTGGGCCGATCGATGCATTACCTCATCCATCATTCCCGCGCCGACGAATCCCTGATGCCGGTGCACGACTGCCGCATCTACAAGGCGTTCAAGGATGGCAAAGGCACCCGTGTGGACGACGAGGTGCTGTGGCGGCGTGAAGGCAGCAGTTTTCCCGCCGAATATGCCTCCTACCCGATCCGCGACGGGGACAAGGTGGTGGGGGCCGTCGTCACCTTCACCGACATCACCGAACGCAAGCGCACCCAGCGCTTGCTCCAGGATGCCCACGATCAACTGGAGCTGCGCGTCCGGGAACGCACCGCGGAACTCACCGCCGCCCACGACAGCCTGCGCCAGTCCCACCAATCGCTGCGGCGCCTGTCGGCCCACCTCAACACGGTGCGCGAAGAGGAACGCCGCCACATCGCCCGCGACATCCACGACGAACTGGGCGCCTCGCTCACGGCCCTGCAACTTGAGATGAACTGGCTGCGCCAGCGTCTGGGCGAAGACCCCGCCATGCGCGACAAGCTCGACGGCATGCTGGAGATCGGCAGCCACGCCATGCAGGCCGTGCGGCGCATCCTCAACGACCTGCGCCCGGGGGTGTTGGACCACCTGGGCCTGTGGGCGGCGCTGGAGAGCCTGCTGCTCGATTTCCAGAACCGCTCGGGGCTGGACTGCCATTACGTCTGCACGCCCGAAATCGAGCGCTGCCGGCTTGGGCGGGATGCGGAAATCGCCCTTTACCGCATTGCCCAGGAAGTGCTGACCAACGTCACCCGCCACGCCCGGGCCACCCAGCTACGCCTTGAAGCCCGCGCCGACAACCGTGACCTCGTTCTCAGCATTGCCGACAACGGCCAGGGCATGCGGGTGCCGCCGCAGCCCACCTCCTTCGGCCTGCTGGGCATGCAGGAGCGCACCCTGGCGCTCGGCGGCAGCCTGACGATCGACAGCCGCCCAGGAACGGGCACCCGCATCGTGCTGCGCCTGCCCAATGCCATCGCCTGAACCGCCATGACCACCATCCTGATCGTCGACGACCACATGATCATCCGCCGCGGGCTGAGGCAGATCCTCTCCGAATCGCCCGCCATCGGCAACATCCACGAGGCCGAGGACGGCCCGGCCGCCCTGCGCCTGCTGCGCAGCACGCCCATTGACGTGGTGCTGCTCGACATCGCCCTGGGCGAGCGGGACGGCCTCGACGTGCTGAAGACGCTCCATGGCGAGTTTCCCCGCCTGGGCATCATCATGTTGTCGGTGTACCCCGAGAACCAGTTTGCGCTGCGGGCCATGCGCGGCGGCGCCCACGCCTATCTCAACAAGGGATGCAGCCCAGATGTGCTGTTCGCCGCCATCGCCAAGGTGGCGGGCGGCGGCCTTTACATCACGCCGGTGCTGGCCGAGCTGCTGGCCCAGAACGTGCGCGGCGTGCCCGACGACGAGAAGCCGCCCCACGAAGCCCTCTCCAACCGGGAATTCCAGGTATTGCAGCTGCTCGCCCAGGGTCGCAGCGTGACGCAGATCGCCCAGCAGCTGGCCCTGTCAGCCAACACCATCTCCACCTACCGGGCGCGGATCTTCGACAAACTGGGCCTGCACAACCCTGCCGATCTGTTCAGCTACGCCGCCCGGCACAAGCTCACGGCCTAGGCGAGGGCCCGCCGACGCTCACCCCAGCAGCTGGCGCTGGAGCAGATAAACACCGGCCCCCGCAAAGTAGCCCACCAGGGCCAGCCCGCTGATACGTTTCACGTACCAGAAGAAGTGGATCTTCTCGAGGCCCATCGCCGCCACTCCGGCCGCCGAGCCGATCACCAGGATGGAGCCCCCCGTCCCGGCGCAATAGGCCAGGAAATGCCACAGAAAATGATCGGCCGGATAGTCCGCGAGGCTGTACATACCCATCGACGCCGCCACCAGCGGCACGTTGTCCACCACCGCGCTGACCACACCGATGATCAGCACGATGAGGTCCTGACGTCCCACCGTCTCGTTCAGCCAGCCGGCCAGGGAAGCGAGGATGCGGGTGTGCTCCAGGGTGGCAACAGCCAGCAGGATGCCGGCAAAAAACACCAGCGAACTCATGTCGATGCGGCTCAGGGCATGCACCAGGGTCAGCGGATGCTTGAGTTCGTCCTCCTTGCCGCGATGCACGATGTCACCGACCAGCCACAGGATGCCCAGCCCGAACAGGATGCCCATGAAGGGCGGGAGGTGCGTCACCGCCTTGAACACCGGCACCGCAACCAGGGTGCCGATGCCGAGAAAGAACATCAGGTTGCGCTCGAACAGGGTGCTTGCCACGCCCTGCTCGCCAGCCGTCACAGC
>JAEUNV010000182.1 GCA_016790385.1 Zoogloea sp. | reverse complement strand
CTGCGCCTCATCGGCACCTGCCATCCTCGCCTCTTCGAAGGCCGCTACACCCTCTCGTCAAACCGCAAGGAAGGCAATTCGACAGGCAGCTTCCGGCTCATGCGCAAGGCTGACGCGACGCGGCCCGGCGACGAGGGCACGCCCCGGCGCCCGGCAACACCCCTGACCAGCCTGACCGAATGCATCAACGCCAACACCCGTTGCCTGGTGGGCTGCCCCACGGGCGACTACAACACCGAGTTCCTGTGTGCCAACCGTTGCCGGCAACGCCACCTGGCGTGCAAGGGCAAGGCCTCGTCCCCCATCCGCCCACCCTCGCCGAGCACTCAGCCCGAAAACGAGGAACGCTGAAAAGGCTCACCCGAGGCCACCGTTGCCGAACGGGGCCTTCGCCCCGGCGCGGCGTCAGGCAACATTGAAGTGTGAGGTGAGACTGCGCAGTTCGTCCGAAAGCTGGGCCGTGTTGCTCGTCACGTTGCGAATCTCGGCGGCCAGAGCGGCGTTCTCGCCGGAATGGGAGGCGATCTCCTTCACACGCTTGGCAATTCCCTGCGCCGCGGCCGACTGCTCACCCAGGCCAAGGGTGATGCCATCCACCGCTTCAAGGGCGGCGCTGGAGCTGGTCGCAATCAGGCCGATGGACTCTCCAGCGGCCCGGGCGCTCTGCACACTGTCCTGAACGCGGTGGATGCTTGCGGCCATTTCCTGGGAGACGCTGCTGGTGCTTTGCTGGACTTTGGCGATCATCGCGGTGATTTCCCGGGTGGAAGTCGCGGTGCGTTCTGCCAGTTTGCGTACCTCGTCGGCCACCACCGCGAAGCCACGACCGGTTTCCCCCGCCCGGGCTGCTTCGATCGCCGCATTGAGGGCGAGCAGATTGGTCTGATCGGCGATCTCGCTGATCACCTGTACCACCTTGCCGATTTCGGAGGAGAAGCTCTCCAGCTGATTCACGGTCTGGGTCGTCGTCTCGACAGAGTGGGCGACCCCCTCGATCTCGCCGGACACGGCTTCGATCACCCGCTCACCGTCCGCCGAGCGCTCCCGCGCCTGGGACGACAGATTGTGGGCTTCGTCCGCATGCATGCTGATGCGGTCCATGGACCTGGACAGATCTTCGATCGCCGTGGCGAGGGACGTGGCAAGCTCCGACTGCTGCTCCGCCGCAACCGCGCTGTTCTGGGCAACCTGCTCCATGCTGTACAGATTTCGGGTGATGAGGGTGGACTCCTGGCGTATCGCCGCGGCGATCTCATGCAGCGTGTTGCGCATCATCGACAACCGGACCACCAAGCCTCCGATCTCGTCGCGACCGGCCCGCGGCATGGCGCACACGAGGTTGCCGGCGGCAATGGCCTCGGCAGCCTTGCCCGCGGCGCCCAGGGGAAGACGGATGGAGCGGGCGACCAGCAGCGAGACCACGGAGCACGCCAGAATGGCCACCAGCACCGAGGCAAGCAGTATCAGGCGCGCGTTGGAAACGTAGTCCCTCGAATCGGCAACCAGCTCCTCGTTCCACCCGTTGGTTCGGGCCACGACCCGGTCGATGCTTTCCCGATGCGTCTGGTAAAGGCTCCGCAGACGTGTCAGCGTCTGATTGGCCTGCTCGATGTTGCCGCTGCGCAGCGCCTCGTAGAAGGGGCCGGTGGCAAGCTGGAAATATTCATCCACCGGCTTGTTCGACTGCGTCAGGAATTCGGCCCGCAGATCGTCGGGCATCACGCTGCCCTTCCAGAACTCGTAGCGCTTGTCGTATTCGCCCTTGAGCGCCAGGAGACGGGCGCGACTGGCGTCCAGATCGGCCCCGCGCTGATCGCGCATTTCATTGGCTACGAGGTGACTTTCGACGATGTAGCTGGGCGGCGGCAGGATGTCGGCTAGGAGATCCTTGTTCTGCACGATGCGATTGAAACGTTCGCCGTCCACCCCGCTGTCGTGGATGACGCTGGCGGCCCCCCAGGCGGTGACGCCGAGAATGACCACGGCCACAAAGCCCCCGCAGAGCACCCGAAAGGTTACCGAATGGCGCCACGGTCTGGAGACCACGCCCAGCACCTTGCGCACGCTGCCCAGATGTCTGCGCACCACCGCGCCCTCTTCCAGGCCGATGCCCTTGTCCGTGCGCATGCGGGCATACAGGGATTCGGCGGCGGCGATCTCCTCCCGGCTCGCCTGCACGCGCACCGACATGTAGCCCGAGCCGTCAGAGAGGGGCGTGACCGTTGCCTTCACCCAGTAATAACCACCGTTCTTGCGCCGATTCTTGACGGTGCCGCTCCACGGGCGTTGGGACGCGACTGTCTGCCATAGATCCCGGAAGGCCTCCTCCGGCATGTCCGGGTGGCGCACCATGTTGTGGGGCTGGCCAATTAACTCGGAACGCTCGAAACCACTGGCAACCACGAATTCATCATTGCACGACACGATACGGCCCTTGAGATCGGTCCGGCTGATGATCGCGGCCCCCGGCTCAAGGGCATATTCTTCCTGGGTGATGGGCAAGTTCTTCCGCATATTCTTTTCCTTTTTGATCGGATCTCGGATTGGCTGTGACATTCTCGACACAAAACCCGTGACCTTTAGGCAACAGCTTTTAAGGAATTACTAATTTGCAAAGCCATCGCATATCCACCGTTCCCACCCTCGGTGGATGCGCCCAGCTCCGGTTTCCGGGATAATGTCGGGTTTTCCCGCACCAGCCAGGGCCCCGATCATGGAAGCAGAACGCCTCAACGCCATCTCCAACAAGCTTGCCGACCTGAAGGCCCGGGAGCTCGAACTTCGGAGGTATCTTTGACTACGATACCAAGGCGGAAAAGCTGATCGAAGTCAGCAAGCAGCTCGAAGACCCGAACATCTGGAACGACGCCGCCCAGGCCCAGGAACTGGGCAAGGAAAAAAAGACCCTTGAAGGCGTGGTCGTGACCCTGCAGGAAATCGAACAGGGCCTCGCCGACGGCAAGGACCTCTTCGAACTCGCCTCCATGGAAGAGGACGAGGACACCATGCAGGCCGTCGAAGCCGACGTTGCCAGCCTGGAAACCCGGGTGGGCGAACTCGAATTCCGCCGCATGTTCAACAACCCGATGGACGGCAACGCCTGCTTCATCGAAATCCAGTCCGGCGCCGGCGGCACCGAGGCCCAGGACTGGGCTGGCATGCTCGAACGCATGTACCTGCGCTATTGCGAGCGCAAGGGCTTCAACGTCGAACTGCTCGAAGAATCCGAAGGCGAAGTGGCCGGCATCAAGAGCGCCACCATCAAGGTCGGCGGCGAGTACGCCTACGGCTTCCTGCGCACCGAGACCGGCATCCACCGCCTCGTC
>JAEUNV010000166.1 GCA_016790385.1 Zoogloea sp. | reverse complement strand
TCATGACCCAGCTGCCGGCGCTGATGGCCGGGCTGGAGGACGGGCTGCGCTACATCGGTCTTTCCGAAGCGCACGTGCGGGAGGGCCTGGCGCCCTGCCGCAACCTGATTGCCGCGCTTGTCGCCGCTCACCCGCTGCCCGTGCCTTCGCGGCGTCAGCCCATGGGCCCCAGCCTGAGCGTGCAGGCGGGCTGTCCGCATCTTCAGGTCCTCCGGAACAAGCAGCATTTTGTCGGCGATCTCAGCCTGCCCGCCGAATGGGCCGATGTGGAAATCGGCTCGCCCGTCGCGGTGGGGCTGCCCGACGGAAAGGTGATGCAGGGGGTGGTGGCGCTGATCGGCCCCGCTCAGCAACTTGTGCTGATTGCCGACCCGGACAGCCCGGTCGTGCTGGCGGTCACCGCGCGTGCCCTGGCCCATCAGGCGTCTCTGGCGCCGACCCGTGTGCTCCGGCCCGTCTCCCTGGTGGACGAGGCGGCCACCGACAAGCTGATCAATCCCTGATCCTCGGGGCAGGGGAACCGATGGCGGTGCGGTGGGTCTGCCAACAGGCCCTACAATTCCGCCCTGCTCCATCTCCGACCCGCCCTCCATGCCGTCCGACTCCGCTCCGCCGTCCGCCGGGCCCAGCGCCATCCGCATCCGTGGCGCCCGCCAGAACAACCTGAAGAACCTGTCCCTGGACATCCCCCACAACGAGCTGGTGGTGGTGACGGGGGTGTCCGGTTCGGGCAAGAGCTCCCTGGTCTTCGACACCCTGTACGCCGAGGGCCAGCGCCGCTACGTGGAGACCTTCTCACCCTACGCGCGGCAGTTCCTCGACCGTATGGACAAGCCCCAGGTGGATCGCATCGAGGGCGTACCCCCGGCCATTGCCATCGACCAGACCAACCCGGTGCGCACCTCCCGTTCCACGGTCGGGACGATGACCGAGCTGGCCGATCACTTCAAGCTGCTCTACGCCCGGGCCGCCAAGCTCCACTGCCGCTGCTGCGGCAAACCGGTGAGCCGCGACACCCCGGCGACGATCTTTGAAGACCTGTCCGCCCGTGCTGCTGCGGCGGGTGACCCGCGCCTGGTGGTGAGCTTCCCGGTCACGGTGCCGGGCAATTTCAGCGACGAGGAGATCACCGGCCTCCTCGCCCAGCAGGGCTACACCCGCATCCACGCCCGGGATGGCGATGTGCTGCACGTGGTGCAGGACCGTTTCCGCCTCGGCAATGCCGAGCACGCCCGGGTGATGGAGGCCCTGGAGGTCGGCCTCTCTGCCGGGCACGGCCGTCTGTCGGTGCATGCTCTGGGCGATGCCGGCGAGACGCGCTGGAAGTTCAGCAGCGGTCTGCACTGCGCCGACTGCGACATTGCCTACTCCGACCCCGTCCCCAGCTTGTTCTCCTTCAACTCGCCCATCGGCGCCTGCGACACCTGCAAGGGCTTCGGGCGGATCATCGGCGTGGATTTCTCGCTGGTGGTGCCGGATGAGTCCAAAACCCTGGAAGAAGGGGCGGTGAAGCCCTGGCAGAGCCCCAGCTTCAAGGAGTGCCAGGACGATCTGGCGAAGATGGCGAAGAAGTACGGTGTGGCCATGGACATCCCGGTGCGCGACCTGCCCCCCGAGCATCGGGAATGGCTCTTCGAGGGCGACCCCAGGTGGAAGAGCTGGGACAGTTCCTGGCCGCGCCACTGGTACGGCATCCGCCACTTCTTCGACTGGTTGGAGAGCAAGGCCTACAAGATGCACATCCGGGTGCTGCTGTCGCGCTACCGCAGCTATACCGAATGCCCCGCCTGTCACGGCGCCCGCCTCAAGCCCGACGCCTTGCTGTGGCGCCTGCCGGCGGCGGGGGGCGACTGGGCGATCCATGAGTTGATGGCCCGCCCCATCGACGAGATCGTGCCCTTCGTCGCCGGGCTGCTGCTGCCTGCGCCCCTGGACGAGGCCACCGAGCTGCTGCTCGGCGAGATCAAGGGCCG
>JAEUNV010000164.1 GCA_016790385.1 Zoogloea sp. | reverse complement strand
TCTCGGCGTCCTGGGGCTTGTCCCACCACAGGGCGCGGCCCTTCTTCTGTTCTTCGCGCTCTTCCGGATGCTTCTCCATCCATTCGCGCATGAACTTGGTGTGCTCGGATTCGTAACCTGCCATGTGTGATCTCCCTTTTTGCGGCGTGGATTCTAGCAGCCTCAATTGGCTTTCGGATCGCCTTTGAGACGGTTGATGCGAACAACTTCAGGGATGTTACGCATCCCGCGAATGACTTTGGCCAGGTGCAGGCGATGGGTCACCTGCAATGTGACGTAGATGGTCGAATACGCCCCCTGGTCTCCGTCGGTACTGACATTCTGGATATTGCAGTCCTGCTCGGAGATGGCGTTGGCCACTTTGGCGAGTACGCCGCGCACATTCTGGGTGAGGAGCTTCAGCGTCACGTCGAACAAGCGGTCTGACGAGGCCTCCCATTCCACGTCGATCCAGCGATCCCGCTCGCTGCGCAGTTTTCTGGCCTGAGGGCAGTCATGCATGTGCACCTCCAGCCCCTGCCCTTTGCGGATGACACCGACGATCGGGTCGCCCGGAATGGGGCGACAACAGCGCGCCAGCTGCACCGCCACCCCCTCGGTGCCACGTATGAGGATGGCACCCGCAGGCTTGGGCTTGACCACGTCTGCACGACCTGACTCCACGTCCTGGATCTCCGCCAGACGCCGCGCCACGATGGCCGGCAGACGTCGCCCCAGCCCGATATCGGTCATCAGCTCGCGACGATTGGGCAGGGTAAACTCCTTGAGGAAGCGATCCCAGGCAAACATGCTGACCTGGCCAAGGGTCAAACCGTGCGGACGCAGGGCTTGGTTGAGCAGCCGCTCGCCAAGGGTCGAAGCTTCTTCCTGCTGGGCATTCTTGAGGAAATGCCGGATCTGCGCCCGCGCCTTGCCCGTTCGCACATAGCTGAGCCACGCGGGGTTGGGGCTCGCGTGGGCTGCGGTGATGATCTCGATCTGGTCACCGTTGTGCAGCTCGGTGCGTAAGGGCATCAACTCGCCGTTGATGCGCCCCGCCACGCATCGATTCCCCACGTCGGTATGCACCGCGTAGGCAAAATCCACTGCGGTGGCGCCTCGCGGCAGGGCGAAAATCTTGCCCTTTGGGGTAAAGGCGTAGACTTCACCCGGAAAGAGGTCGATCTTGACGTGCTCAAGGAATTCGCTCGAATCACCGGACGTGGACTGAAGCTCAAGCAGCGACTGCAACCAGCTGTGAGTTTTGTGCTGAAGTTCGGTGAGCGTCTTCTCGTCTTCCTTGTACAGCCAGTGCGAGGCCACACCGCTTTCGGCGATATGGTTCATCTGATGCGTGCGGATCTGCACTTCGACCGGCGTGCCGAACGGCCCGATAAGCGTGGTATGCAGGGACTGGTAACCGTTGGCCTTGGGGATGGCAATGTAATCCTTGAATTTCCCCGGCACGGGCTTGTATAGCGCATGCAGCGCACCGAGCGCCCGATAGCAGGTCGGAACATCCGGAACGATGACGCGAAAACCATAGATATCGAGAACCTGGGAGAAGCTGAGCCGCTTCTCCGCCATCTTGCGATAAATACTGTACAGGTGCTTTTCGCGCCCCCGCACCTCGGCGTGGATATCCCACTGGGGAAGACGCTCCTCGATGGCCAGAAGAATCTTACCCACCACCTCCCGGCGGTTGCCCCGCGCGGCAAGGATGGCCTTGGACAGCACCCCGAAGCGCATCGGATAGCGGTGCCGGAAGGCCAGCTCCTGGAGTTCGCGGTACAGGCTGTTGAGACCCAGCCGGTTGGCAATGGGGGCATGGATCTCCTGGGTTTCCCGGGCAATGCGGCGACGTTTGTCGGGACGCATATGATCGAGGGTCCGCATATTGTGCAGACGGTCGGCCAGCTTGATCAGGATCACCCGCAGATCACTGGCCATGGCCAGCAGCATCTTGCGGAAGTTTTCGGCCTGGGCCTCTTCCTGTGACTGGAACTCGATCTTGTCGAGCTTGGATACGCCATCGACGAGTTCCGCCGTGGTCCGCCCGAAACGCTCGGAAATCTCGGCCTTGGTGATGTGGGTGTCCTCCATCACATCATGGAGGAGGGCCGCACACAAGGCCTGGGCATCCAGATGCCAGCCAGCGAGAATCTCGGCGACGGCAACCGGATGGGAAATGTAAGGTTCGCCGCTCTTGCGCACCTGCCCCCGGTGGGCATCGGCAGCAAAATGGTAGGCGGCTTCAATGCGGCCCACATCCTCCGGTCGGAGGTAGGCCGCGACCTGCGCTCTCAGCCGTCCGAAGTCGAGAGGCAGGACACAGGACGGGGGAGGCTGGAAAACGCCGCTGCCGCTGACAGGGATCGGAGCGGCGGATTCCATGACATCACTCTCTCGGGAAAGGCGCTCAGGCCTGACCGCGATTGAGGACTTCGGCGCCGACCTTGCCAGCCGCGATTTCACGCAGGGCGATCACGGTGGGCTTGTCCTTGTCGTGCCGATCCAGGTCCACCTGGGGCGTTGCGCCTGCCGTGAGCTGGCGGGCACGGTAGGTGGCCGCCAGGGTAAGCTGGAAGCGGTTGGGAATCTTTTTCAGACAATCATCAACGGTAACGCGGGCCATATCAATCCTGTTCCAGGTAATGGAAAAACTCCGGCTTGCGTGCCTCCTGGTTGGCGTAGCGAAGCCGTGACGCCCGCACCACCGCAACCAGATCTTCCAGGGCAGTGGGCAAGTCTTCGTTGATTATAACGTAGTCGAACTCGGCCACATGGCGCATCTCACCCCGGGCACCCAGCACCCGGCGAGCAATCACTTCCTCGGTGTCCGTACCGCGGCCGCGCAGGCGTCGCTCAAGCTCCTCCACCGACGGCGGCAGGATAAACACCCCCACTGCCTTCGGAAAGACCTTCCGCACCTGCTGCGCGCCCTGCCAATCGATCTCCAGCAGGATATCGTTACCGGCGGCGATCTGTGTCTCCAGCCAGGCACGGGAAGTCCCGTAATAATTACCGTGGACCTCGGCCCACTCAAGGAATTCCCCCTTGTCGCGCAGGGAGCGAAAGGTGGGCACATCGACAAAATGGTAGTGCGTGCCATGGACTTCGCCTGCACGCGGCGCTCGGGTTGCGTAGGAAACCGAAAGCGTCACCAGCGGATCCCTGGCAAGCAGGCCGCTGACCAAGGTGGTCTTGCCCGCACCCGAGGGCGCGGTGACGATGAACAGTGTGCCGGGCATGGGGTGGTTTCCTACTCGATGTTTTGCACCTGATCGGAACAATGCCCCGCCAAGCCATATAAATTAAGGGTTTTAGACGTAACGTCCTGCACCTGGGTACACTTTTGGGTACACATGAATTCAGATGTTTCGTTCAGAGGGCAGAAATGATGCCACGCGCAGGCAACAACGGAAAAGCAAAGCACCCTCCCCCATTTCCAATCAGACTTTCGAACAGGCCCGCTTCACACTCGCCGCCGAAATCCCAAAGTGTTCAGCCGTTGCCTTGATACTGGCGGACTTCTCAGCACGCCAAGCAGTCACGGCAGCATCGTCAATGCTCTTTGATCGCCCCAGGTGCTTGCCTTCGGCCTTGGCCCGCTCAAGCCCGGCGAGCTGGCGGACCTTGATGTTCTCCCGCTCCAGCTCGGCCACCGCAGCCAGCATGGTAAGCATCAGCTTGCCTGCCGGCGTCGCCAGGTCAAAGCCTTCCCGCATGGACACAACAGACACACCCTTTGCCTTCAGGGCCTCGACGGTGTTCAGCACATCCAGGGTGTTCCGCCCGAGTCTATCTATGGCCGCCACCACAACGACGTCACCTTCCCGGACATAGGCGAGGAGGGCACCCAGCCCCGCCCGCTGTGTCGCAGCCACGGTGCCGGAAACGCCATCGTCGGAGAACCACTTTCCCACCGCGTAGCGGGCCGAGATGGTCCGGCGTTGGTTCTCACAGGTTTGATCGTCGGTGGAGACGCGGGTGTAGGCAACGACGGCAGACATGGCAGGCCTCTATGTGGCTCAAAA
>JAEUNV010000104.1 GCA_016790385.1 Zoogloea sp. | reverse complement strand
GCGCTACATCCGCCAGTTTGAGGCGGACTACCAGGCCCGCCGCTTCTCCCTGGTGGAAAACTACCGCTCCACCGCCCACATCATCCACTGCGCCAACCGGGTCATCGCCCCGGCCCGGGAGCGCATGAAGGCCGGGCAGGAAATCCGCGTCGATCACGCCCGCCGGGGCCAGCCCGACGGCGGCGAGCAGGCCACCCTCGACCCCCTGGCGGCGGGGCGGGTGCAGGTGCTTGAAGTGCCGCGGGATCTCCACCGGGAGGTGCGCATCGCCCTGGCCGAACTCCAGCGGCTGCACGCCCTCGACAGCGCCCGGGGCGCCGCCTCGTGGGGCGGCTTCGCCGTCATCGCCCGGCGCTGGGAAGATCTGGAGCCCATGGCCGCCCTGTGCCGCCAGCATCACCTTCCGGTTCAGCTCCTGCGGGATGGCGGCGCCCTGAACCTGCATCTCACCCGGGAAGGCCACGCGCTGCTTGAACTGCTGCGCGGTGCCCGGCGCCGGGCCGGCCGACGGCGCGTTGTGCTTCGCGCCGGCACCCTCGGGCGCTGGTTCCAGCGTCGCCATGGCGTGCCGGTGGAGGGGGCCATCACCCATCCCTTCAAGGCGGCCCTGGCCCAGTTCATTCTTGATACCGAATCCGCCGCGCCGGGTTGCCCGCGGGTGGCGGCCGAGCTCGTCGATGCCCTCTACGAGTTTGGCGCAGGGACGCGCGCCCCGGCCGCCGGCCGCCCCAACGCCCCTTTGCTCCTGATGACCGCCCACCGGGCCAAGGGCCTGGAGTTCGAGCATGTGCTGGTGCTCGATGGCGGCGGCTGGCAGGGGCGCAGCGACGACGAGCGGCGGCTCTTTTACGTGGCCATGACCCGCGCCCGCCGCAGCCTGACCCTGTGCGAAGTCATTGATGGCCCGCACCCCTTCACCCGCCAACTGGATGGCCTGAGCCTGCGCGCCCGCCCCGAGGCGCCTTCGGCGGCCGACCGGCTCGATGCCCGCGTGTGGTTGGCCGACCCCGGGCAGGTGGTGTTGTCGTGGCCGGGGCGCTTTGTGTCTTCGGCGCCGATACACCGGGCGCTCGCCGCCCTGGATGTGGGCAGCCCCCTGCGCCTGCTGCCCCGCACCGACGGCAAGCCGGGCTGGGTGCTGGCCGATGAGCATGGCGTGGTGCTGACCCGCATGTCGGCACGCTTCAGCCTGCCGGCGGGCGACATCCTCGCCGTGCGCGTCGCCGCCGTCCTGGTGCGCCACGCCCGGGATGGGGAGGCAGGGCTGCATTGTGACCAGTGGGAGCTGGTCCTGCCCGAAATCGAGTACAGGCCGGCGGGCGGCTGATACGCCGAAGAAGCCGCCGTGCAGAACTGGAAAACACGGGCGCGGGAGCTGCGGCGCGACACTGCGAGCCCACCTGAGAACACACGCACCGGAACAACGAAGGCGGCACCCCATGACCGACGACGACATCCAACTCATCCACTCACCGCTGACGCAGACCTACAGCGCCGACGGCCACACGCTGCAAATCGAGATTTACCGCGGCGCGGGCAGCCTCTGGATTCTGGAGATCGTGGACGAACTTGGCACATCCAGCATCTGGGAGGCGCAGTTCGAGACCGACACCGCCGCGCTGGCGGCGGCCTTTCTGGCCATTGAGGAAGAGGGCATCCACCATTTCGTGACCACCGCCCAGCGGGAGGCGGACGAGCCCGAGCGCGGGCTGGCGCAGGCAGCGCACCCGCGTGCACCCGGCGCCACGCCTGACATTTTGGCGCCGCTGTCG
>JAEUNV010000100.1 GCA_016790385.1 Zoogloea sp. | reverse complement strand
GCCGCCGATCCGCGCCACCATCCTCACCGGCTTTCTCGGTGCGGGCAAAACTACCCTGCTCAACCGCTATCTGGCCACCCGGCCCGAGCGCAAGGTGGCCGTGCTCGAGAACGAGTACGGCAGCGTGGGTATCGATGGAGGCCTGATCGCCGGCTCGCCCGCCGTGGAGGTGGTGGAGCTCACCGACGGCTGCATCTGTTGCAGCGTGCGCGGTGAGCTCTCCAACGCCCTGGCCGATCTGGCCGAACGCCGCGCAAAGGGCGAGCTGGAATTCGATCACCTGGTGATAGAAACCACCGGCCTGGCCGACCCGGCCCCGGTGGCCCAGGCCTTCTTCGTCGACGAAGGGGTTGCCGGGCGCTACGAACTGGACGGCATCATCACCGTGGTGGACGCCGTACATGCCCACGCCCAGCTCGATGAAAACCGGGTTGCGGCCGCCCAGGTGGGCTTTGCCGACCGGATCCTGCTCAGCAAGACCGAGGGCCTCGACGACGACGCTCTGGTCGCCCTCCGGCAGCGCCTGCAACGCATCAACATCCGTGTGCCTGCCTCCCCCATGCCGGTCGACGCTCCCGCCCTCACCGCCCTGTTCCATCTGGATGCCTTCCGTCTCGACGAGGTGCTGGAGCAGTTGCCGTCCTTTCTCGACGCCGACAGCCCGGCCGGACTGCGCCGCGGTGGCGGCAGCGCGCGGGGCTTCTATCGCCACGACGACGACATCGCCTCCTTCGTGCTCCAGCACCCAGGCGAGGTGGATTCGGCACTGATGGCCGGCTTCGTCGAAGAACTGCTGCTGCGCCAGGGCCCGGCCCTGCTGCGCTACAAGGGCGTGCTGGCGCTGCGGGGCGACGAGCGCAGGGTCGTCCTGCAAGGCGTGCACCGGCTCAGCGGCTCCGACTACGGCGCGCCCTGGTCCGAGGGCGAGCAGCGCCACACCACCCTGGTCCTCATCGGCCGCAATCTCGACGAAGACGGCATCCGCAACGCATTCCGCCTTGCCTGCCGCTGAGGCCGGGCGCCGTCGTCGGCGGGCCCGACCATAAATGCATTTGACATAAATAGGACCTGCAAAAAAATTCCAAATGCATTACCATCGATACTCGCCGACGCGAGATCGATAGGTGCCTTATCGCTCCATGCGCCGGCCTCGATGTTGTTCTCAGCACCCCCGTTCCCTGCCATGAAGTCTTCCAGGTGTCCTATGAAAAAACTCTTACTCGTCTTGTTCCAGCTCGGCATGGTGGCAAGCCTCGTCTCCGGTTGCGCCGTCAATCGGGCCACCGCACACGTCGAGCCGACAACTCGCCTCAATGAAATCAAGACCGTACATGTCAAGAAGTTCGCTGATGACAATGCTGACACCAATGTCCTCATCGTCAACAAGCTCCGCACTAAGGGTGTGAGTGCCACCACCGGATCTGACGCCCCGCAAACCAAGGTGGATGCCGTCGTCACCTACGTCGAAAAGTGGATGTGGGACATCACGATGTACATGCTTGAGCTCACTGTCGTGATCCGCGATCCGAAGGACGACTATCCCTTGGCAACGGGCAATTCCTACCACACTTCCCTGACCCGCAAATCGCCCCAAGAGATGGTCAGCGAGGTCATCGACAACATCTACAAGGAACAAGGTCAATGAGCTCTTCACAGCACGCACAGCCCAAGCTGACAAAGGCTCCTCTCCTGATACTTCTCGCGGGCCTGTGGCTTGCGGGATGTGCATCCCCTGCGAACCGCGAAGCGATGGTGCCGACAGACGTCAACGCAGCCAGGCCCCACCCCTACAGCGTGAGCGTACTGACCTCGGGAGGTGCCGACACGGGCGCATTAGATAGCAGCAATATCACGGACGACGACCTCAAGGCCGCCATCGAACAAGCTGTCACCCAGAACAAGGTGTTCAAGAGTGTTGTACAGGGTAAGAATGGTGACTACGAGCTGTCAGTCCGCGTAACCCGGCTCACCAAACCACTTTTCGGCATGACTTTCACCGTGGAGATGGAAGCCGCTTGGTCGCTGACCAAAATTGCCGACCGCTCCGTGGTCTTGCGCAAATCCATCAACACATCGGGCAGCGCAGGCGCTGGCGACTCTCTGATCGGCGTCAAGAGGCTACGCCTCGCGGTCGAAGCGGCTGCCCGTACCAATATCGCAGAAGGCCTCAAGGCCGTTTCCTCCCTGGCGCTCTGAGATGTCGCCCCTGTCGGGGCAAGCTCAGGGGTCTTCGCATGTCCAGATCCCCGGTCGGCTCAAGCCAACTGGGGATTTTTCCTTCCAGGCGCATACAGAAGCCCCGAAGCCTCCCCTTGAAGCCCCCAGGGCCAGCGCTTCCTTGCTCCCTCCCGATTCAAGCAGCCCCACCTCTGATCGCCCGCGGAAACTCCCCCGGCCTGTGGTATTTTTGCCGACTTCGCCGCGCACGACAGGCGCACCCAATTCTGCTAACTCCGCCGGCCTGCAGCACGCAGCACAGAATGAACGACACTCCGGACCTCTTCGACTCCCCGGCCCCCGACGCCGCCGAACCACCTCCACCCCCGCCCGCCACCCCGCTGCTGGGCAGCGACGATGCCCTGCCCCTCGACCTTTACGCCGAGCGCGCCTACCTGGCTTACGCCATGAGCGTGGTCAAGGCCCGCGCCCTGCCCCAGGTGGAGGACGGCCTCAAGCCGGTGCAGCGCCGCATCCTGTTCGCCATGAACGAGATGCGCCTGTCGCCGGGCGCCAAGCACGTCAAATCGGCCCGGGTGGTCGGCGACGTGATCGG
>JAEUNV010000062.1 GCA_016790385.1 Zoogloea sp. | reverse complement strand
TCATCGCCCTCATCGCCCTGCGCATCCTGGAACGCTGACACAGCCAACGCCTGCGCCCGGCCAGGGCGGCAATTGCGCTATGCACGGGTTTCCTGACTGGCTATGCTGAAAGCCCCACGCCCCCGCGCCGGACAGGAGATGGCCCCCCATGCACCTCACTCGCCGCATATATGTCAGCCTGCCGGCGGACCCCTGGCTCCCAGACAACCTCAATGACCTGAAGTGGGGCATCGTCGAGGAGATTGAAAAACTCGGCTACACCCCAGAGATCTTCACCAATCCCAAGGGCAGGCCTGGCATGGCCTCCGCCAAGGCCTGGAGCGCCCGCGACGCCGACGAGATCGCCCGACACTGCGTCGGTGCCGCCATTCTTGGCATGCCGCGCTGGCGCTTTAAGGACGGGAATAACCAGCCCGTGCTGCTGCCCACCGAGTTCAACCACTACGAAGGCGCGCTGGTACGCACCCTGAGCCTGCCCACCCTAGTACTGGTGCAGCGGGAGATGCAGCGTCGGGTAGTCTTCGACAGCAGCTTCGGCGGCTACGTGGGGCAGTTTGCCCCCGATGCCGACGTGAACTGGCTGCACACAGATGAATTCCGCGTGCCATTCGGCTACTGGAAAGCGCAACTGGACGAGCGCCGCGACATCTTTCTGGGATACTGCAGCAGCTCCGCCAGTACCGCTGCCGCCATCAAGCGCTACCTCAACAGCCTGGGCGTGCGCGTCCTCGACTGGCAGACCGATTTCATTCCCGGCCGCACCATCATGGACCAGATCGAAGCCGCCGCCGCCCGCTCCCTCGGCGGCATCTTCCTGTTCACCCGCGACGATGATCTGGCCGACCCCACGCTGCGCGAGCAGTCCGCTCCACGCGACAACGTGGTCTTCGAAGCCGGCTACTTCAGCGGCCTGAAGGGCAAACGCAAGGTGCTCATCGTCCGCGAAGCCGGCTCCAAGATGCCGGCCGACCTGGGCGGCGACATCTACGCCGCCCTCACCGACCGCAACGACATCTGCCCCATCGAACGCACCCTCGCCGCCTTCATGGGGGCGATCTGACCGCAACGCCCGCCCCACAGCACTTCCATGCCCAACCCCTACACCCTCACCGACATCGAACTCGACGCCCTGCTGACCGACGACGCTCCCTGGGGCGACGCCACCTCCTGGGGGCTCGGCATCAGCGCGCTGCCCGGCCGCATGCACTTTTGCGCCCGCCATGCCCAGGTGGTGTGCGGCAGCGAAGAGGCCGCCCGCATGGGCCTGCTGCGGGGGCTGAAAATTGACAGCGCAGTGGTGCCCAGCGGCACGACCGTGGAGCCGGGAACACCTCTCCTGACCCTCAGCGGCCGGGCTGCCGACCTGCACCGGGTATGGAAGCCCGCCCAGACCCTGATGGAGTACGCCGGCGGCATCGCCAGCGCCACCGCTGAACTCCTTGCCGCCGCCCGCCGGGGCAACCCCCGGGTGCGAGTGGCGTGCACCCGCAAGCACCTGCCCGGCAGCAAGTCCCTGTCGGTCAAGGCCATCCTCTGCGGCGGGGCCGCCCCCCACCGCCTGGGCATCTCCGACACCCTGCTGGTGTTTGCCGAGCACCGCGCCTTTCTAGGCGACCTGCCCCCCGACCAGGCCGTCGCCCGCCTGAAACAGGCCTGGCCCGAACGCCAGGTGGTCGTTGAAGTGGCCAGTGCCGAAGAAGCGGCCCTGTGGATGGATGCCGGCGCCGATGTCATACAGCTGGAAAAGTGCTCACCGGACGTGGTGGCCCAGGTGGTCGCCCGGGCCGGCACCCGCCACTGCCAGATCGCCGTGGCCGGCGGCGTGAACGCGGGCAATGCGCAGGCCTATGCCGCAACCGGAGCGCAGATCCTGGTGAGCAGCGCCCCGTATCAGGGGGCGCCGCGGGATGTAGGGGTGACGGTGGAGGCCATATCCTCCCCCGCCCCGGGCTGACCGGCACCGAGCCCTGCCGCTCCGGCGCCTGCTTTGCTTCGTCGGACATGCTGACGCCACCCGCGGGCGCCCGCCACCCTGCCCGACATTTCCCCCTGCCACGCCGCCGCACTAGGGTGGATCGTCTGGTCGGGGGGATTGGCGGTCGCCTTTCTTTGGCGCAGCTGCAAAGGCCGGTGCTTCCAGAAATGAGTTCTCTGCCTCACCCTGTTTCAAGCACCTCTGATGGCCCGGATGATCATCAAACCACAACACGCTCCAAGGAGCCCACCCCATGAGCATGCTATGCAACGTATATCGGATCAGCCCGGAGCAGGCCGAGTACTTGAAGCATTTTCCTGACGCCGTTAGCGACCTGCTTGGCTTTGAGGCACCGGCCCCGAAGCGGGGGTTCTTCTCACGTCTGTTCGGGAAGCCCGCCGTGCCCCCTGCCGCCGCATCCGGAAAACTCGAACCTGTTTCCGCCG
>JAEUNV010000030.1 GCA_016790385.1 Zoogloea sp. | reverse complement strand
ACCTTCACACGCAGGTTCTGGGTTTCCCGCACGGCATCGGCCTCACCCCTCATGAACACGCGGGCCGCCGGGCCGAAAATTTCGAGATCGTCGGTGCGCAACACGCCGCCATCGAGCCCGATGCTACCGGAAATGCGGTCGAAGGCGAATCCTTCGGAGAACACGTCGCGGAAATCCAGGGTGATTCGCCTGGGCAGCGCCTGAAGGTTGAGCACCCCCAGCAGACGCCCGACGCCGGGCTCCAGCTGGGTGAACTGGCCACTGTCCACCCGCAACTTCATCTTTCCCCCAAGGCTGGGCAGATGCAGGGAGGTGGGCGGCCCCTTCCAGGAAAGCAGCCCTTCCAGACTGCCCTGGCCACGCCGCACCGCCTCCGGGTAGCCGAGGCGGCTGAGCATCCTTTCGACGCTGCTCACGTCGAGCTTGAAATTGAGGCGGGTTTCCTCCCGCGCGCCCGGGCGCCACAGCCCGTCACCACTCAGGCTGCCGTCCGGGCTGACGATGCTGAGGTGCTCCAGGCGCCAGTTGTCACCCCGGTTGGCGGCCTTCAGTTCCAGCCGGCCAAGGGCATGACCGCGGAGCACGAAACTGTCGGCAATGACGTCCAGCCCCGGCAGTTCGGAGAGTCGCTCCTCGTCCGCGGAATGGGCCTCCGCCTCCTTCGCTCCGCCCCCCTGGGGGGCTCCGACGGAAAGCTGCTTGAAACGCGCCTGCAAACGCCCCCGCCCCTGATCGCGCCAGTGGATATTGCCCGTGGCCTCCTTGCTGCCCAGGCTCGCCTGCCAGCCCCCGTCCTCCATCACCGCGTTCAGGCTCACATCGTTCAGGCGCTGCCCGAGAACCTGGAGTTCGCCGACATGCAGGGCGAGGCCCGAGAGGGGAAATCCGCCCCCCGTACCCTCGCCCCCGCTGGTCTGACCGGGCGCCGGCTTGCCCGCCAGGGCTTTGCGCCAGGCATCCGCATCCAGCCGATCCGCCCGGGCCGACACCTGCACCCCCTTCTCCGCCAGGCGCACGGGTTCATTGAGCGCGATGCCACCACGCGCGATGACCATCTGCCGGCCTTCACGGCGGCGCTGGAAGTGGGCCTGGAACACGGACCCGGCAGCCAGCTTGAGGCTGTCGCCGGGAACACCGCCTCCCGGTGCCACCGCCATCTCGAAGCGGAAGGGGAGCGTTGCGGCAGCCGACTTGCTGAGGGGATCGGGCAGGCTGGACGACACCCCTTGCAGCCCGCTGTCGAGGACGAACTCGACCCCGCCCCGCGGCATTACGGCAATGCTTCCCTTCCACGCCGCCGTACCCGACAGGTGATCGAGCAAGGGCAGATCCAGGTCCTTGCGCAAGGCCGGCATGCTGAGGCTGCCCTGGGCATTCAGAAGAATGCTGCCGTCGGGCCGGCTGCCGCCGGAGACACTCACCGGGTCACCGAAGATCCGCGCCACGCCGTTACGCACATTCAACTGGCTCTCGGTGAACTCGACCCGCCCCGACGCCTCGGTGAGGACGGGCATGGACGGATCGGGCTGGAGCTGGTTGCGGGCAAACTGATAGTCGCCCTTCACCCGGGAATGCTCCATCTTGTGCAGGGGCAGCACCAGTTGCAGGTCGAGCTTGCCCCGGCCCTCGGCGCGGAAGGGGTCGGTGAAATGGTTGATCATGCCGGACACCGGGCTCTCGGCGATAAAGCGCAGGAAGTCGGGGGTTGGCCCCTCCGCCGCGCCGCGGATGGTGATGACGGCGTCGGTCTCAAAATCGGGCAGCACAGCGCTGACGTCCTTCAGATCCACCCCCAGGATGCGCCCGCGCTGGGCTTTGACGGTCATCCCCGCGCCCTCGAAGATCAGTTCGCCGGCCACCCCGTCGATCTTCGGCCAGCCCGGGGCATAGTCCAGCTGCCCGTCACGGAGTCGCGCGGCCACCCGGAAACTGCCGTCCTGCGGATCGCGGAAGGGAAAGCGCGACAGGTCGCCCTTCAGCACCAGGCGGGTGTCCACCGCCTTGCCGCCCACCAACGCCCGCTGGAGCCAATCACGGGCCTGCTTGCTCACCACATGCGGAATATAGCGCCACACCGCCGTGCCATCCGCCTCGGAGAGGCGCGCCTGGAGATCGATCCGGCCGGGGGTGTCGGGGGTGGCCCGGTAGCGGCCCGAGGCGGTGCCGCGGGCATCCTCGTTGGCAAAGCTGGAACTCGCCAGCGTGACCTCAAGCGCACCATCGGGGTGACTCCAGCTTCCCTCCGCCGCCAGCTCGGACAGTTGCAGATGGGACTCGGGAAAGACCTGGGGCAATTCGAGGCCCGCATCGCGCCCGCTGAGGGTGAAGCGCCCCCCCTTTTCGTTGCCCTCGATACGTCCGGCCATGCCGGCAAAACCCGGCCAGGCCCCCAGGGGCTCGATGCCCAACCCTTCAAAGCGGGCATTCACGGCATAGGTGGCCAGCGTGTCGCCCTTGAGGCTCCATTTGAGATCCATCGGCGCCACCCGGCCCGCGGGTGCGAGGGTGGCCAGACGCTTGCGCAGCCCCCCGTCGAACGGCAGGCGCCCGGCCAGCCGCGACAACACTTCGAGATCGAGCTGGTTGGCCACGAACTCGCCCCGGGCCGGCTGGGCACCGGAGGCTGGCACCAGCCGCAGGAAGAAATCGGTGGGCTGTACCTTGAGACCGTCGCGGGTGTTCAGGCGCAGCTTGCTGCCACTGGCCTCCAGCCCGCCACTGCGGCGCCGGACCCGCAGACGGCCCTCCGCCTCGGTCATGTCGATGTCTTCCAGATCGGGGGCGAGGCGCACACGGGCATCACGCAGGGCGAAATCGGCGGTGGCGGCGAGCAGGCCTCCATCGGCAAACTCCAGCCAGGCGCGGACGCCACCCGCTCCGCTCACGTCGAGGGGGTAATCCACCCATGCCCGCCAAGCGCCCAGGTCGGCATAGTCGAGGCTCGCGTACAGCTCGCCACGCCAGCGCTCGGGCCGCGCCGGATCGCTGCCGCGCAGATCGCCCCGCAAGTCGATGGCGGCGGCAAGGCGCCCCGGGGGCTGAGCCCTCAGACCGAAGCGGTGGTGATCGCCCCGGTTGTCGAGGCGGAACTCCAACTTGTCGAGCACCAGGGTTTCGGCACCGCGCAGGGCATCCGACCACTCCAGGCGGGCGTTGCGGACCACCACCTGGCGCTGCTCCATCAGCCAGCCGGCAAAATCGCCCTGCTCGCCACCGGCGGCAACGGCCAGACCCGCCACGTAAACCTGGCCTTCCGCCGTGCGACGCACGGACAGCTGCGGCGAATCGATCTCCAGGCGATGAAGGCGCAGACGCATCAGGAACAGGGACGTCCAGCCCAACTCGGCATCGACGCGATCGAGGCTCAAGGCCGCCTGCCCGGCCGAGTCGCGGATCGTCACGCCGCCCAGGTTCAGGCGCGGATGCAGCCCCTGCCAGTCGGCCGAGAGGCTGGCGATGTCTACCGGCAGGCCGAGGGAACGGGACAGCATCGCCGCCACCTCGCCGCGATAGGCCGGCACTTTCGGCAGCACCCCATGGCGCAGGATCAGGAAACCCAGGCCGCAGACAAAATAGACGAGCAGCGCCGCCCAGGCCAGGCGGCCGAGCCACCGGCGCGGCAGGTGCAGAAGGGAAAAGCGGACTTCAGCCACGCGCGGGGAGAATGAGCAGCGGGGACTTTGACACCGGGCCGGCAGCGGCGTGGAATGACCGGACGTGCAGGCGGATGGCGACACATCCGGCATCAGGCTTGACGAATATCAGTCCGGCAGACATAAGACGGGATGAACATGAACAATTCCGCATTCTACCAATCGGCCCACGCCATGTCCGAACAGCCCGCCCTCCTGCCCCAACCCATTCTCGACGCCCTCCACTGCTCGCGCTTCCTGCGCCGCCAGCTCGACAGCCGCCCGTGGCTCGCCGAGCGGCTTGCCGCAAGCATTGGCGCCCCCCTCGACACCACCGCCCTGCGTGACTACCTGCGGGAAGAGAAGGTGGACGACAACAACCTGAAAACCGTGCTGCGCAAAATGCGGGCATGGGTGATCTGCCATGCCCTGGTGCGCGACATTGCGCGCCTGGCGGATCTCACGGAAGTCACGGAAACCATGACCCTGCTGGCCGACATTGCAGTGGAAACGGCCCACGACGTGCTGCGTGCCCAGCTTGTGGCCCGCCATGGCACCCCCCTGTCGACCGACGGGCGGGAGCAGGAGTTCATCATCATCGGCATGGGCAAGCTCGGCGGGCGCGAACTCAACGTGTCCTCGGACATCGACCTGATCTTTGTTTACCCCGAGGACGGCAGCACCGCCGGGCCCAAGATCGTCGACAACTTCGAGTTCTTCACCAAACTCGGACGCAGCCTGATCCAGACCATCAACGACATCACCGGTGACGGGCAGGTCTTCCGGGTGGACATGCGCCTGCGCCCCAACGGCGAATCCGGCCCCCTGGTGGCAAGCTTCGACATGCTCGAGAACTACTTCATCACCCAGGGCCGCGAGTGGGAACGCTACGCCTGGATCAAGGCCCGGGTGATGACCGGCATCCGCAGCGCCGAACTCAACGCCATCTCCCGGCCCTTCATCTTCCGCAAATACCTGGACTTCGGCGCCATCAACGCCATGCGCGACCTTCACGCCCAGATCCGCCGCGAGGTGGCCCGCAAGGACATGGTGAACAACGTCAAGCTCGGCCCCGGCGGCATCCGCGAGATCGAGTTCCTGGCCCAGGTGTTTCAGCTCATCCGTGGCGGCCGCGACACCTCCCTGCAAATCAAGCCGACCCTCAAGGTGCTGGGGCGCCTGGCGGAACGGGGCATCATCACCCGTGAAGCCGAGCGCGAATTGGCCGCCGCCTACGACTTCCTGCGCCGGGTGGAACACCGCCTGCAATACCTGGACGATGCCCAGACCCACAACCTGCCCACCGACCCGGTGGATCAGGCCATCATCGCCCGATCCATGGGCTTTGGCTCCTACGAGGCCCTGCTGACCGAACTGGACGACCACCGTTCGGCCGTCGCCCATCACTTCAACAGCGTCTTCGGCGACCCCACCGAAAAAGGCCACGACATGGACACGCTATGGGCCAGTGCCGGTGACGAGGGGCGCTGCTGCGAAGAGTTCCAGCGCCTGGGCTACCCCGACCCGCCCGCCGCCGCGCGCCGCCTGGCCACCCTCAAGACCGGCAACCGCTACCTCCAGATGCCCCCCTCCATCAAGACCCGCTTCGACCCGCTGATCCCGCGGGTGATCGAAGCCGCCGCCGAAACCGCCGATCCCAACGCCACCTTCGAGCGCCTGCTCGACATGCTCGACGCCATCAGCCGGCGGGGCTCCTACCTCGCCCTGCTTCAGCAGTACCCCCAGACCCTGCACAAGGTGGCCGAGCTGGTGGGCGCCTCGGCCTGGGCGGCCCAGTTCCTCAACCGCCACCCCATCCTGCTCGACGAAGCCCTCGACCCCCGCATGCTTGAGGAGGAGATCGACCTCAGCGCCTTCCGCACCGAACTGGCAACCCAGCTCGACGAGATCGAGCCCGACATGGAACGCCAGATGGACCTGATGCGCGAGCAGCACCACGCCCAGGTCTTCCGCCTGCTCACCAAGGACATCGCGGGCAAGCTCACGGTCGAACGCCACGCGGACTTTCTGTCGGCCCTGGCCGACATCATGGTGGACCTCACCGTGACCATGTGCTGGCGCAAGATCAAGACCCGCCACCGGGATGATCCGAAGTTTGCCGTGCTCGCCTACGGCAAGCTGGGCGGCAAGGAGCTGGGCTACGCCTCCGACCTGGACCTGGTCTTCGTCTATGACGATGACGCCCCCGAAGCCGCCGAGGCCTACACCCGCCTGGGGCAGCGCACCAACACCTGGCTGTCGGCCCAGACCCCCGCCGGCCACCTCTTCGAGACCGACCTGCGCCTGCGCCCCAACGGCGACGCCGGCCTGATGGTGGTGTCCCTCGAATCCTTCCGCCAGTACCAGCTGGAAAACGCCTGGGTGTGGGACCACCAGGCCCTCACCCGCGCCCGTTTCTGCGCCGGCGACAAGGCCATCGGCGCCAGGTTCGAGGACATCCGCATCGAAGTGCTGCGCCAGAAACGCGACCTCACCAAGCTGCGCGAGGAAGTGCTGGCGATGCGTCAGCGCATGGCCGACGCCCACCCCAACAAGAGCGAGCTGTTCGACCTCAAACATGACCGGGGCGGCCTGATCGACGTGGAGTTCATCGTGCAATATCTGGTGCTCGGCTACGCCCATGAACATGCCAACCTCACTGGCAATCTGGGCAACATCGCCCTGCTCCACATGGCTGGCGAACTCGATCTGATCCCCGCCGATGCCGCCGCCACGGTGGCCGACACCTACCGGGAATACCGCCGCCTGCAACACGGCCTGCGCCTCAACAACCAGGCCTCGCGGGTCGAACGGGAGCAGGTCGCCGAAGGCGCGGCGGGAGTCCGGGCGCTGTGGGAAAAGGTGTTCGGGGTGGCATGAGACCCGACGGGCGAGGTCTCCACAAACTCGCCCCGCCCGCCGGAAAAAGCACCTGGCCACGCTACAGCCTGAACCCGGGAAGCCCCGCCCCGGTATGGCGGCGGCGCCCGCGAATCGTCAGCCCTTCCTCGCCTCCAGCCACACATCCAGCCCCTGGGCGTTCAGTTCCACATCCAGCGCCAGGAGGCGCCGCCACTCGGCTTCGGGCAGGGGCCAGCCGGCGCGGATGGCCTCTTCGCCCACCAGGGCCCAGATACCCTGCTCGATCAGGGCCTTGCGCCCCTCGGCCGCCTCGTGGCGCTCGGCGATGGCCACGTGGGCGTCGATCAGGCGGTGCATGTCGGCGGCCAGGCGCGGCACGTCGCGCACCTGGGCGTAGTGGGTCAGGTACATGGCGGTGGGCTGCTCGGCCTCCATGCGGCGGATGGAGGTGTGCATGGCCTCGGGTTCGAACTGCACCGGCGTGGTGGTGGGGAAGATGCTGGGCTTGCCGTCCACGTCCAGCGCCCGGTAGGACAGGCCGAAGGTATCGCCGGTGAAGAAGGCCCGGCTCTTCGTATCGAAGTAGCACACGTGGTGGCGGGCATGGCCCGGGGTGTCGAAGACGCGGATGACGCGCCCCGCCAGATCCAGCTCATGACCATCGCCGGCCTCGATGATGCGCGCCACCGGCACGGGGATCAGCTCGCCGTAGAGCGCCTTGGCCCGCTCCGGCCCATACACCGCCGACACCCCGGCAAACAGCTTGGAGGGCTCGGCCATGTGTCGGGCGCCCCGCGGATGCACCACCAGCTTGGCGTTGGGGAAGGCCTGCATGAAGGCGCCGGCCCCACCGGCGTGGTCCAGGTGGATGTGGGTGAGCAGCACATAATCCACCGATTCCGCCGACAGGCCGGTCTCGGCCAGGGCCTCCAGCACATGGCGCAGGGAGTCGTTGTTGCCGGTATCCACCAACGCCGCCCGGCCGCCCTCTTCGATCAGGTGGATGGCAGCCACGTCCGGCCCCGTGTAGCCCGAATCCACGGCGTAGATGCCATCCCCGAAAGCGATCAAGCCCTGCATGCCCATCCCCTTGAAAAAGCGTTGATTCTAGCCGCATTGCAGCAACACGTGCCCCACTTGCCCTACGTCAACACACCGCTTTCATGACAGGCGTCAAATGACTGTAACGAGGCTTTCACACCGCAGAAAGTAGGAGGGCTCCCCATGTTGACGCTGCAAGATTGCATCGAACTGTCCGACCTGAGTGAAGACGAAATCCTCGCCATTGCCGAACACGAACACCTGCCCGAGATGGTGGCGGTTGAGATGGGCTGCTACCTGTGCCACACCCCGGAGGGTGACAAACGCATCCGCCGCATGATCGCCGACGACATCCGGCATGCCCGGGAGAGGGGCGACATCCGCCACGCCGCGGTGCTGCGAACCGTCCTGAAGCACTATCTGGCCGAACATCACGGCGGCGCCTGACCCGCAGCAGGGTCGCCAGACACCCAACGGGTTGGCATAATTCGCCGACCCGTTTTTCATTGGCTTCCCGATGGCTCTCCTTCGTTGCAACAAATGCGGCCATGTGGCCGAGGCCCCTGCTGAGCAGATCGGCACTCAAACCCCCTGCCCGGCCTGCGGCAATCAGGTTCCGGTGTACGACACGGTGCTGTTCGTGCGCAAGGTGCTTCAGCAGTACTTCGCACTCCAGGAAGAAGTAAAACAACTGCGCCCTGCCACCACACCCAGCCCGGCAACGGGCGGCAATCTGGCCGGCATTGATCTCCACAACACCGCACATCTCACCAGCGAGGCCTGGCACGCAGAGATCGTGGGCTGGTTCCAGCGCCGTCAGATCAGTGTCCGCACCAGTCCCGATGCGGTGGACACCACCGGGTTCTTCGATGAATTCGCGGTGGAGATCGGCGACAACTACGCCCTGCTCGGCGATGTCGTCGGCAAGATCCGCTGGGCCCAGCAGAAGGACGTGCCCCATTTCAGCCTCAAGCTCGGTGAGCTGAGCCAGAAGGAGGGTCAGGCCATCAATGCCTTCTGCAAGCGTCTCCATGACCACACTTTCCTGTCCAAGTACTACTACCAGAAGCAGGACAAGCTCGGCCGGGCCACCATCCAGACCGCCCCGGCCATTCGCAACTTCTTTGCCGGCGACTGGCTGGAGTGGTATGCCCTGATGAAGCTGCTGGCCTTCTTCCAGGAACGTCAGAAAGCCTTTTCCTGCACCCGCAACCTGTCGGTGATCTTTCCCAACGAAGACCTGCACGAACTCGATGTGTTCTTCCTGGTGGATGGCAACACGCCCGTGTGCGTCGAATGCAAGACCGGCGAATTCCGTCAGGACATCGACAAATACCTGCGCCTGCGAAAGCGCCTGGGTATCGACCGGAGCCAGTTCATCCTGTGCTGCCTGGGCCTCGGCGACGAGCAGGCGGCGGGCCTCTCCAGCATGTACGAACTCACTTTTGTGAGCCCGACCGGCCTGCAAGGCCATCTCGCAAAGCTGTTCTGATGTGCGCGGCTGGCCGGGGTAAAATCCCGGCCCTATGAGCCGCGCCCGCGAAACCCTATTCCACGTCTTCGGTTACACCCAGTTCCGCGGTCCCCAGGAGGACATCGTCGAGCATGTGGCGGCCGGGGGCGATGCCCTGGTGCTGATGCCCACGGGCGGCGGCAAATCCCTGTGCTACCAGATCCCGGCGCTGCTGCGGCCCGGGGTGGCCATTGTGGTGTCGCCGCTGATCGCGCTGATGCAGGACCAGGTCAGTGCGCTGAAGGAAGTCGGGGCGGCGGCGGATTTCCTCAACTCCAGCCTGAGCTTCGAGCGAGCCATGGAGATCGAGCGGGCCATGCTGGCAGGGGCGCTGGACATGCTCTACGTGGCCCCGGAACGCCTCGTCACCCCGCGCTTCCTCGACTTGCTGGATCACCTCCACGAAGCCGGCCAGCTTGCCCTGTTCGCCATCGATGAAGCCCACTGCGTATCCCAGTGGGGCCATGACTTCCGGCCCGAGTACCTGCAACTGTCCATCCTGCAGGAGCGCTACCCGCAGGTTCCGCGCATCGCCCTCACCGCCACGGCCGACGCCCAGACCCGCCGCGAGATCGCCGAACGCCTGTGCCTCACCACCGCACGGGAGTTCGTCTCCAGTTTCGACCGGCCCAACATCCGTTACACCATCGTCCCCAAGGACAATCCCCGCACCCAGCTCCTCAGCTTCATCCGCGACGGGCACCTGGGCGAGGCCGGTATCGTGTATTGCAGCTCCCGCAAAAAGGTGGACGAGACTGCCGCCTGGCTGGCGGAAAAGAGCATTACGGCCCTGCCCTACCACGCCGGCATGGGCGCCGACGAGCGTGCCCGCAACCAGGACCGCTTCCTGCGCGAGGACGGCATCGTGATGGTCGCCACCGTCGCCTTCGGCATGGGCATCGACAAGCCCGATGTGCGCTTTGTGGCCCACCTGGATCTGCCCCGCTCCATCGAGGGCTACTACCAGGAGACCGGCCGCGCCGGCCGCGACGGCCTGCCCTCCGAGGCCTGGATGGCCTACAGCGTGGCCGATCTGGTGCTACAGCGCCGCTTCATCGACCAGGGCGAAGCCGACGCCGAGGTGAAGCGCGTGGCCACCGCCAAGCTCGACGCCCTGCT
>JAEUNV010000696.1 GCA_016790385.1 Zoogloea sp. | reverse complement strand
CGTCTATGCGGCCGAACTCAAGTTCGACGGCCTGGCCATCAACTTGCGCTACGAGCAGGGGGTGCTGGTTCAGGCGGCGACCCGCGGCGATGGCAGCACGGGTGAAGACGTGACGCCCAATGTGCGAACCCTGCGGCGGATCCCCCTGCGACTTCGGGGGGTGCCCCCGCCGGTGCTGGAGGTGCGGGGAGAGATCTACATGCGTAGGGACGATTTTCAGCGTCTCAACGCAAGTCAGGCGGCTGCCGGGCAAAAGGTGTTCGTCAATCCGCGCAACGCCGCCGCGGGCAGTCTGCGTCAGCTCGATCCCGCTATCACTGCAAAGCGTCCCTTGTCCTTCTTTGCCTATGGGCTCGGCGAGGTGAAGGGCTGGGCCATGCCGCCTTCCCACTCGGAGGTGCTTGATGCGCTCGCGGCGTTTGGGCTGCCCGTGTGCGAACACCGTTGCCGTGCGGACGGGCCTGAGGGGCTGGCGCGTTTCCACCGGGACATGGCGGCTCTGCGCGAGGCGTTGCCTTTTGACATCGATGGCGTGGTTTATAAGGTCGACCGCCTCGATCTTCAGCAAGCCCTCGGTTTTGTCTCCAGGGAACCCCGTTGGGCAGTGGCCCACAAGTATCCCGCCCAGGAGGTTGCCACCCGTCTGCTCGGTATCGATGTGCAAGTGGGGCGCACGGGGGCGGTCACGCCGGTGGCCCGCCTGGAGCCGGTGTTCGTCGGCGGCGTCACGGTCACCAATGCAACTCTGCATAATCAGGGCGAAATCGACCGCAAGGATGTGCGGGTTGGCGACTGGGTGGTGGTGCGCCGTGCCGGCGACGTGATTCCGGAAGTGGTGGGTTCGATCGCCGAGCGTCGGGAGTCCGAATTGCCTCGCTACGACCTGCTGGAGGCGATAAAGCATGTCTGCCCGGAATGCGGCTCCCATGTCGTGCGGGGTGAGGATGAGGCCGTGGCCCGGTGCACCGGAGGCCTGTACTGCCCCGCCCAGTGCAAGCAGGCTTTGCTTCATTTCGCGGGTCGTCGGGCGGTGGATGTGGACGGCCTGGGTGAGCAGATCGTCAATCAGCTGGTCAGTGCCGGCATCGTCCGTACCCCGGCGGATCTTTACGATCGTGATCGAGTGAACCAGGAGGTGCTGGCCGGGCTTGAAAGGATGGGGGAGAAGTCGGCAGCAAACCTGCTGGCCGCCATCGACACGAGCCGGGACACGTCGCTGGCGCGTTTCATCTTCGGGCTCGGGATTCGCAATGTGGGCGAGACGACTGCCAAGGATCTGGCTCGTCATTTCGGCAAACTTGGGCATTTCCTGGAAGCCGACGAGGCTGCCCTGCTGGAGGTGTCGGATGTGGGCCCGGTGGTGGCCCATTGCATCCTCGATTTTCTTGCGGAGCCCCACAACCGCGAAGTGATTGCTGCCTTGCAGCGGGCGATGCGCTGGCAGGAGACGGAGCCTGCCGCGCGCCCGGAGGCCGGAGCCTTGAGTGGCAAGAAGGTCGTCCTGACCGGGAGTCTGCCCAGCTTGAGCCGGGATGAAGCGACGGCATTGATCGAGGCTGCCGGTGGAAAGGTTGTGGGCTCGGTTTCGAAGAAGACCGATTATGTGGTGGCTGGCAGCGATGCCGGGAGCAAGCTCGAAAAGGCGCAACAACTCGGCATTACGATACTTGACGAGGACGGCTTGCGTCACTTGTTGAGCCCGGCTGACGCGCTGGCGTCCGACGGTCAGAGATTGTTATTCGGAGCGTGATGTGACGATGAAGAAGGTGACGAAGGCGGTTTTTCCTGTGGCGGGTCTGGGCAGCCGTTTTCTGCCGGCGACCAAGGCCAGCCCCAAGGAAATGATGCCCATTGTGGATAAGCCCTTGATCCAGTATGCGGTGGAAGAGGCCGTGGCAGCCGGCATGACCGATCTCGTGTTTATTACGGGGCGTTCCAAGCGGGCCATCGAAGATCATTTTGACAAGGCCTATGAGCTGGAAACCGAACTGGAAATGCGGGGCAAGGCCGATCTCCTGAAAATCGTCCGGGATACCGTGCCATCCCATGTGAATTGCATCTACATACGCCAGCCCGAAGCGCTCGGGCTGGGGCATGCGGTTCTGTGCGCGGAGTCGGTGGTGGGCGATGAGCCTTTCGCAGTGCTGCTGGCGGACGATCTGCTCGACTCCCTGGGTGAGTCGCCGGTCATGCGGCAGATGTCCGAGGTTTACAACTACCACCGTTGTTCTGTTCTGGGGGTGATGAACGTGCCCCGAGAGCAAACTCGACAGTACGGTATTGTCAGTACGGAGCGGGATAACGGGGAGGTGCAGCGGGTCAGCGGCATCGTCGAGAAACCCAAGCCCGAGGAAGCACCCTCCACCCAGGCTGTGATCGGGCGCTACATCCTCACGGGGCGGATCTTCGAACATCTGCGTGAACTCACGCCGGGCGCGGGGGGAGAACTCCAGTTGACCGATGCCATCGCCTCCCTGCTCAGGGAAGAGGCGGTGCTGGCGTATCAGTTCCGCGGTGTGCGTTACGACTGCGGATCCAAGCTGGGCTATCTGCGCGCTACCGTCGAACTGGGTTTGAAGCACCCTGAGGTGGGCGCCGAGTTTGCGGCGTTTCTGGCGTCGCGTGTCTGAGGGTTTGGAGATCCATTTCTCCGACGCGAGGTGATCAAATAAAAAGCGCGGCCCTTGAGCCGCGTTTTTTTTCGGGCCGGGCTGGCCCGGCCTGAAAACTGTCGTACTTATGCTTCCTCGCGGGCGGCACGCTTGCGGTCGTGTTCCTTGAGGAAACGCTTGCGCAGACGGATGCTCTTGGGGGTGATTTCAACGATCTCGTCAT
>JAEUNV010000654.1 GCA_016790385.1 Zoogloea sp. | reverse complement strand
GTGCTGATCGAAAAGCTGGCCATCGAGCCGGTGAAGGGCGCCGAAACTGTCACCCTGATCATCATCACCATCGGCGCCTCCCTGGTGATCCGCGGCCTCACTGCGGTGATCTTCGGCAAGGGCACCCACAGCCTGCCGGCCTTTTCGGGCGACGAGCCGATCGAGATCCTCGGTGCCACCCTGATGCCCCAGAGCCTGTGGGTGCTTGGCGTCACCGCCATCGTGGTGGTGGTGCTGTGGTACTTCTTCAACCGCACCCTGTCGGGCAAGGCCATGCTGGCCACCTCCTACAACCGGGTGGCGGCGGAGCTGGTGGGCATCAACACCAATGGGGTGCTGTTCATGAGCTTTGCCATGTCGGCAGCCCTGGGTGCCCTGGGTGGCATCCTGGTCACGCCAATCACCCTCACCTCCTACGACGCCGGGATCATGATGGGCCTCAAGGGCTTCGTCGCCGCAGTGCTCGGCGGGCTGGGCAACGGCCTGGGCGCAGTGGTGGGCGGCCTGCTGGTGGGCATCCTCGAATCCATGGGCGCCGGCTACCTGTCGTCGGCCTACAAGGACGCGATCCCCTTCGTGCTGATCCTCTTCATCCTCTTCTTCATGCCCCGCGGCCTGTTTGGCGCCCGGGTCACCGACCGGGTGTAAACATGCAGAAACGCGCCTATTTCGGGCTGTACATCGTCATCGCGATTCTTGCGCTGCTACCGCTCGTACTGCCCAACAGCTTTTATATGGATCTGGCGATACGCATGGCCATCAACGCGGTCATCGTCCTCGGCCTCAACCTGCTGATCGGCTTTGCCGGCCAGATCAGCCTGGGCCACGCCGGCTTCCTGGGCATAGGAGCCTACGCCTCGGCCGTGCTGCCCACCCACTTCGGCTGGCATCCCCTGCTGGCCATGGGCGCCGGCGCCGCGGCCACCGGCCTGCTGGCCGCGCTGGTGGCCCGACCGATCTTCAAGCTGAAGGGCAACTACCTGGCCATGGCCACCCTTGGTCTCGGCATCATCCTCAACATCGCCCTGCGCAACGAGGCCACCTGGACCGGCGGCCCCGACGGCATGCCGGTGCCCGCCTTCGGCCTGTTCGGCCTTGAGCTCAGCAACGACAAGCACTGGTACTGGGTGGTGGCGATCCTGCTGTCGGTGAGCGTGTGGGCATCCCTCAACCTCATCGACTCGCCCTTCGGCCGCGCCCTGCGTGCGCTCCACGGCTCGGAGGTCGCCTCCCGCGTGGTGGGTGTGGACGTGGTCCGCTACAAGGTTGCCATCTTCGTGCTGTCCGCGGTGTTCGCCAGCCTCATGGGCAGCATCACCGCCCATTACGTGGGCTTCGTCACCCCCAACCTGGCCGACTTCTTCCACTCCATCGAGCTCGTCACGATGGTCGTCATCGGCGGCATGGCCTCGGTGTATGGCTCGCTGATCGGCGCGGTGCTGCTCACCGCCCTGCCCCAGGCCCTGGCCACCTTCGAAGGCTGGGAGACGGTGGCCTTCGGCGCCATCCTGATGGTGTGCATGATCTTCCTGCCCAAGGGCCTCGTCCCGACGCTGGCAGCCAAGTTCGGAAAGGCTGAATAACATGGCGCTACTGGACGTCAGCAATCTCTCCATCCACTTCGGCGGCGTGAAGGCCGTGCAGGAGGTGAGCTTCTCCATCGACCCGGGCATCGTGTATTCGGTGATCGGCCCCAACGGCGCCGGCAAGACCACCCTGTTCAACCTCATCACCGGCGTCTACAAGCCCACCAGCGGCGAGATCCGCCTCGATGGCGAGCCCATCGGCGGCAAGTCGCCCGACGAACTGGCCCGCCGCGGCGTGGCGCGCACCTTCCAGAACCTGCAGATCAGCATGAACATGAGCGCCGTCGAGAACGTCATGGTGGGCGCCCACCTGCGCCTCGACCGCAACCTCATCAAGGCGGCCCTGCGCCTGCCCTCCATCACCCGCCGCGACGCAGAGCTGCGCAATGAGGCCTTTGATCTGATGCGGTTCGTCGGCCTCGACAAATACGTCGAGGCCCGCGCCGACTCGATGCCCTACGGCGCCCTCAAGCGCCTCGAGATCGCCCGCGCGCTGGCCATGAAGCCGCGGGTGATCTTCCTCGACGAACCCGCCGCCGGCCTCAACCCGAAAGAGACCATCGAGGTGGACCACCTGGTGCGCAAGGTGGCCGACTCGGGCATCACCGTGGTCCTCGTCGAGCACGACATGAAGATGGTCATGAACCTCTCCGACCGCATCCTGGTGCTCGACTATGGCAAGAAGCTCGCCGAAGGCACCGGCGAGGAAATCCGCCGCAACCCGGACGTGATCGCCGCCTACCTCGGCGCCCACGCCTGAGACCGAAGGACACGAGATGGAAGCACTCCGCATCATCAAGGACGAGCACCGCAACCTGTGGCGCCTGGCCATCACCCTCGATCAGGTCATCGAGGAAATGCAGCAGGCCAACAAGGTCGACCCGGCCTTCATCACTTCAGTGCTCGACTACTTCGAGCACTTCATGGACGGTTGCCATCACCGCAAGGAAGACGAGCACCTGTTCCGCCTGCTGCGCCTGCGCAGCGATTCAGCCGCCCCGCTCCTTGACCGCCTGCAAGCCGAACACCGCAACGCGCCCCGCAACCTCGCCGCCCTGCGCCAGCAATTGGCCGACACGGCAGCCGGGCGCAGCACGGTCGGTGGCCTCACCGAAGCCCTGCGTCTCTACCTGAATGACCAGAAGGCCCACATCCGCACCGAGGAGCAAGACATCTACCCCCTCGCCCGGGAAGTGCTCACTCCGGGCGACTGGGCCGAGATCGACGCAGCCTTTCTCGACA
>JAEUNV010000409.1 GCA_016790385.1 Zoogloea sp. | reverse complement strand
GACCCACAAGGAGCTGCTCCAGCTCTTTCGCGATGTGGCCCTGATGGTGTTCTTCCTCTATGCCTTCACCGGTGACATCTACATCGCCGCCTCCGGGGTCAGCATGCAGCTCCGGAATGCCGCCATCGCCACCCTGGACGGCGACCACAGCGTGGCCTCCCGGGAGCTGGCCAGCCGCTTTCAGCCGCCTTACTTCCAGGCCGCGGGTGGCGCCGGCACGCCGCAGCAGTCCATCCGTCACCTGGATGACGGCGATGTGATGGCCGTGCTCGACATTCCGCCGCGCTTTGGCGAACGTCTGGCCCGGGGCGAACAGGTGGCCGTGCAATTGCAGGTGGACACCTCCAACTCGGTGCTCGGCTTCCTGGCCTCCAGCTATGGAGCCCAGATCGTCGGCCGCTACGGCCTGGAGGTGGCGGCCCTGCGTGAAGGCCTGGGCAGCGGTGGGATCAGCGGCCCGCTCATCCAGGCCGATACCCGCATCTGGTACAACCCCAATCAGAACGACGCCTGGTTCATGGGCATCTCCGAATTGCTCACGGTGATCACCCTGTTTGCCATCCTGCTGCCAGCCGCGGCGATGGTGCGCGAAAAGGAGCGGGGCACCATCGAGCAACTGATGGTCACCCCCCTGAGCGCCTTCCAGATCCTCTTCCCCAAGGTCATCGCCATGACCCTGGTGATCCTGGTGGGCACCGCCATCGCCCTGTTCGGCGTGCTCGGCCCGGGTTTCGACCTGCCCATGCGCGGCAGCCTGGTGCTGTTCTTCCTGATCACCGCGCTGTACGTCTTCACCACGGCCGGTCTGGGCCTGCTGGCCGCCACCGTCGCCCGCAACCTTGCCCAGGTGGGCATGCTGACGGTGGTGATCCTGATGCCGATGCTGCTGCTCTCGGGGGCGTGGACCCCCATCGAGGCGATGCCCGAGTGGATGCGCCTGCTGGCATGGATCTCGCCGCTCCACTACTTCCTGGATGCGGCCTACGGCATCCTGCTCAAGGGGGTGGGCATGACGCTGCTATGGAAGCCGGTGCTGGCCATGGGCCTGCTGGGCGTTGCGGTGTTCGGTGCCGGCATGGGCCGCTTCGGCCGGCAGTTCGGCTGACTTCAACGCCCCAGCAGTGCGGCCAGGGGCATCAGGGTCTCCTCCCCCACCGCGTCGAAGCGGGTGAAGCGCAGGTCGTCCAGCACCCGCAACCCGGCCGGGTCTTCGTGCATGGCGCACAGGATGCCCTGGATGGCCTCGCGCTTGTCGGCCCACTCGGGGGACACCATGAAGCAATGGAAGGCCAGTCCGTCATGACTCTCGCCCACCACCTCCAGCTGGCTGCGGGTGGTCGCCGCAAGACCGTTCCAGGTTTCGTTGAACACAATGCCCAGGTCGGCGTGCCCCTCGATCACCGCCTTGGCGGCGTTGAGGTGGTTGCCGGCGAAGTTGAACTCCGCCTCACGCGGATCGATGCCCAGCCCCTCCAGCACCCTCAGCCCCAGTTCGTGAATGATCAGCTTGTCCGTAGCGCTGGCGACGCGGGGCGACACCGGGCAGGGCACGCCGGGCCGGGCCACCACCACGGCCTCGTCCACGATGCCTGCCGGCCGGGCCACGGGCACGAAACCCCGCTCCCGGGCAAAGCACAGAACGCTGTAGGGATTGGCATAGACCACATGGTGGGGCCGGTCGAGCACCGCCTGCCGCTCGTCGAGAAAGCTGTCGTGGGGATCGAAATGGATTCCGATGCCCAGCTTGCGTTGGAGATAAGTGTTGAGGGTGAACCAGCCAAGCAGATTCTTGGCGGTGTCGTGGGGGCAGACGCTGAGCTTGAACGGGCTGGGCATGGCTCAGGCCGCGGCGGTGCGCAAGGGGTGAATGTGCATGACGGGGTCCGGGTCGTGACAGAAGATCGGCCTGCCCCTGCCGCGTGGCGGGGTGCGAATGACATGATTCTACATGCCCGCCCCTCCCGAGCACCCATGGACGGGTGGAGTGACGCGCTCCGGAAGACGCCGAAACCCGCCGCCTCAAAAATTGTCAAAATAATTCAAACGCAAGCCAATATCGCCAAAAGCAAACCGAAACTCGCGTATTCGCTAATTTCAAACCTGATCCGGGCAGCCTGGAAGCATGCTTTCCCCTTGAATGCGGATAACATGTCACCACTGCCCGGAAAGACATCCGCCCATGCCCCGTCCGTCTTCGCTTGTCTGGCTCCGCCCCCTCGCCTTCGCCGCCACGCTTGTCGTCGGGGTGCTCTATTTGAGCTACCCCTCGGCCGATTACCTGTACAAGGCGGGCAGTTTCTCCTTGGCCCGCCCGCTGTATCTGATATCCGCGGTAATGGGCAACGACAAGGCGCAGCACCAGCTGGCCAGCATGCACATGAAAGCGCAGGGCGGCCCGTACAACCCTTCGGCCGCTGCCTCCTGGTATGCCCGGGCGGCCGGTCAGGGCAACGGACTGTCGGCAACGGCGCTCGGCGACATTTACCTGAAAGGGGTCGGTGTTGACGCGGACCCGGTCAAGGCCGTCGCCCTGTTCGAGCAGGCGGCAGGCCAGGGCGAGGAAGAGGCGATCCTGAACTTGGGCCGGCTGTATTCCGAAGGGACCAACGGCGTGCCGAAGAACGGCGAGAAGGCCCGTTACTGGTACGAGCAGGGCGCGGAACGTAACATCCCGGCCGCACAGTATGGTCTGGCCGGCCTCCATGCCTCCGGCGAACTCGTGCCCAGGAATCTCCGGCAGGCGGAATTCTGGTACCTGAAAGCAGCACGCCGGGGCCACGCAAAGGCGCAGCTGGAGCTTGGCACGCTCTACCTCAAGCAGCCGCCAAGCGCGATCAGCGTCAAGGGCGCGCAGGTGTGGTTGACCGAGGCCAGCCGGCAGAAGGAAACCGCATCCGCCGCCCAGGAACACCTCTCGACCCTGTGCCGGAACAACCCGGCACTCACCTGCCCGCAGACTGCGCCGGGCCCCAGCCTCGGCGCCCTTCTTCCCCCCGCCGCACGACGCCGCCTATAGCCAGTCCACCAGGGCAACGCCCGCACCGAGGGTGGTCTGGCGGTGGTTGTAGTCGATCAGGGTTTCGCCAAAACCACTGAACACCTGGACGAAACCCTTCAGGTTGCGATGGATGGGGAAGCTCCAGTCCACCTGGGCCGAGCCCCGGCCGCCGCTCTGCCACAGGGGCCCACGCAGGGTCAGGCCAAGGCCGTGGTCTCCCAGCTTCCACATGGCCTGCACATCGCCGTAGCCCAGATAGCGGGCGATGTCCGGGTTGTCATCCTTGCCGTCCTTCTCGGGGAAGCGATACCAAGGGCGCAACACCACCGCAAAATCACCGCGCTCGATACCCACCTGCGCCGTGAGCCGGTTCCAGCTGCGCGACAAGGGCTCGGCACGGCCGTTGGACTGATGGGTGAAGCCCACCGACAGCAGCTTGACCTTGAAACCCGCCCCCGCATCCAGGTTGGTGCGAAATACCGCCATCAACTCGGGCTCGTAGTTGGTCTCACGGAAGGGTGACGAATTGCTCTTGTTGTACACCTGCCAGCTGGACTGCTGGGTGTAACCCATCCACAGGTCGCCATGCCGGCCGAACAGGCCTTCCCACAGCTTGGTCTTGAAACTGATCTGGTATTTCGCCTCCACCGGCGACACGTCCATGGGCGTATCCACCGAACGGTCCACTCCCGGCGAGCTGGGCAGCCGGTTGGCGGAATTGGTGATTCGGCCCAGCAGGATG
>JAEUNV010000633.1 GCA_016790385.1 Zoogloea sp. | reverse complement strand
GCCGACAAGAAGTAAGACTCCCCGCCGCACGGCGCGGGGCCGCCCAGCCCCGCACCAGGAGCCGCTGACATGCCTGTACGCATGCCCGTTGGGGCGGGGCTCGGTTTTCGCCGCGAGCTGCTGCCCGAGATGGAGGCCGGTGTGCCCGACGCCGTGCAGTTCTTCGAGCTGGCCCCCGAGAACTGGGCCGGCATGGGTGGGCGCTCGGCCCGCCAGCTGCGCAGCTTCACCGAGCGCTACCCCTTCGTGTGCCATGGCCTGTCCCTGTCGGTGGGTGGCCAGCGGCCCCTCGATACCGATCTGCTCCAGCGCACCCGCGATTTCATGGCGACGCACGACATCGGCCTGTATACCGAACATCTTTCGTGGAGCAACGATGCCGGTCAGCTCTACGACCTGCTGCCCTTGCCCTGCACCGGCGAGGCCGTGCGCTGGACGGCTGCCCGCATTCGCCAGGCCCAGGACGTGCTCGGCTGCCGCATCGGCATCGAAAACGCCTCCCGCTACGTCATGCCCCCGGGCGCTGAGATGGACGAGGCCGGCTTCATCCGTGCCGTGATTGAAGAGGCGGATTGCCTGCTCCACCTGGACGTCAACAACATCCTGGTCAATGCCCGAAATTTCGGTTTCGACCCTTTCGAATTCCTTCGCGACCTGCCCCTGGAACGTACCTGTTACATCCATGTGGCCGGTCACCACGTCGAGGATGACGGCCTGCTCATCGACACCCATGGCGCCCCGGTGATCGACCCGGTGTGGGCGTTGCTGGCCGAGGCCTACCATCACACCGGCCCGGTGCCCACCTGCCTGGAGCGGGACTTCGGCTTTCCGCCCCTGGCCGAATTGGGCGAGGAGGTGGCCCACATCGCGCGTCTGCAAGCGCGGGAGCCCGCCCGATGAGCCGCCTGCACGAATTTCAGCGCGCGTTCGGGCGGCGCATCCGGGCTGCCAGCCAAGCCCCCCTGCCGGCGGGCGTGCCGCGTCGGCGCATGGCCGTCTACGAGGAGCTGCTTTTCAACAACCTGCGCAGCTTTCTCGATCGCTGTTTCCCGGTGGGGCGGGCCTGCCTTGGCGAGGCCCGGTGGACGCGCCTGTGCCGGGCCTTCTATCGGGATTGGCCCTGCGCCACCTCCTGGTTCCGCGAGATTCCGCGGGAGTTCGTCGACTACCTGGAGGCGGGCTCCGGTCAGCGTCTGCCGCGTTGGTTTGCCGAGTTGGCCCGCTATGAATGGGCCGAACTGGCGGTGGACGTGATGGATGTGACCCAGCCCGCCGGTCTCGCCGACGGCGATCCCGTCGAGGGCTGTCCGGTCGTCAATCCGGCCCTGCTGTCCCTGGCCTTCCAGTGGCCGGTGCATCGCATCGGGCCGGCCTCCCGACCCCGGCGCCCGGCGCCGGTGCACCTGCTGGTCTATCGCGATGCCGCCGATGAGGTGTGCTTTGTCGAGACCAGCCCCGCCACGGCGCGTCTGCTGGCGCTCCTGGCCACAGGCGGCGTCTCCGGGGG
>JAEUNV010000458.1 GCA_016790385.1 Zoogloea sp. | reverse complement strand
GGCTCACCGGACGGCAGGGTGAGCACCTGACCCGCGCTGCGCAACTGGGCGGAGAGCACCCCGAAGCGGGCCAGGCCGGTCGCGCCCGGGCGTGCCCGGAAGCGGACGTCCAGACGTGGAGCCGTGCCCGCCGGAAGCTGGAGGGCGAGGGCATCGCCGCCCTCCCCGGGCTGATCCAGGGATTCAACCAGGGTCGAGTCGTAGGCCAGCAGCACGGGGCCGCCTTCGGTGGCGGGGCCGGCCAGGGTAAGGGCCAGCGCGAAGGAGTCCCCCGCCCGCACCTGCTCCGGCGCCTCCACTGCCAGGGCCGGGCCTGCCACCGCCACCGGCCCCGGCGCCGCAGCGCTCAGCGGTGCCCCACGGGGCGCGGCCGCGGCCACCCCTCCCGGTCCCAGCAGCAGGGGCGCGGCGCCCACCGCCGCCTCGGTGCCCGCAGCCAGGGTGGCCCCCGCCTGGGCTGGCTGGGTCAGGTTGCGCACCACCCGGGGTGTGATCAGCAAGACAATCTCGGTCTTGTTGCCCACATCGCGCTGACTGCTGAACAGCCGCCCCAGCGCGGGCACCTCGCCCAGGCCCGGCAGACGGTATGCCGAGCTGCGCTCCTCGTCACTGATCAGCCCGGCCAGCACCTGGGTCTCGCCATCCTTGAGGCGCAGGGAGGTGACGGCACTGCGCGTGCCCACCTGGTAGGCCAGGGAGCTGGACGGCCCGAGCACCTCCTTGACGATGCTGCTCACCTCCAGGTTCACCTTGATGGCCACTTCATCGTCCAGATGCACCGTGGGCTCCACCTCCAGCTTGAGGCCCACATCCAGGTAATTCACCGACGCCGACACCCCCACGTTGGCTGTGGAGGTGGTGGTGAACACCGGCAGCTTTTCGCCGATATGGATGCGCGCCTTGTCCCGGTTTCTCACCCGGATGCGCGGGTTGGCCAGGATGTTGGAGTTCCCGTCCTGATCGCGCAGGTTGAGGAGCAGGCCGGGGTTGGCCACATAGGGCACCATGGCGCCGGTGTTGCGCAGGTTGATGTTGCCCGAAAGCAGCTGCCCGCCCAGATTCTGGGTGATGGTGGTGCCGGTGGTGGTGGTCACCGCGCTGGTGGTGGTCGGTTGCAGCAGGCCGTAGCCGATCTGCTCCGGGAAGCGCAGCCCCAGCTCCAGCAGGCGGTTGCGGCTGACCTCCATCACCTCCACTTCCAGCATCACCTCCGGCTCGGCCAGGTCGAGGCCGGCGATCAGGCGCTCGGCCAGGCGCACCGCGTCCGGGGTGTCCTTCATCACCAGCAGGTTGAGCTTCTCCTCCACAAACACATCCTTGGTCTTGACCATCTGCTTGATCATGGCCATGGCCTGCTTGGGGTCGGCATTGGCCAGATAGAAGCTGCGGGTCACCAGTTCCTGGTAGTCCTTCTGCTTGGCCGGGGTGTTGGGATAGATCAGCACCGAGCGCTCGTTGAGCAGCTTGCGGTCGAGCTGCTGGGTGACCATCAACAGCTTCAGCACATCGTCGATGCTGCTCCTGCGCACAAAGACAGACACCTTGATGTCGGGTCGCACATCCTTGTCGAGCACAAAGTTGAGCCCCGACTCCCGGGACAGCAC
>JAEUNV010000454.1 GCA_016790385.1 Zoogloea sp. | reverse complement strand
CTTCTTCAAGCATCGCACCCAGGCCACCGAGGCGGTGGACGGGGGCAAGATCCAGCTCAACGGCATCCGCGTAAAGCCCGCCCGGGACGTGAAGATCGGCGACCGGATCGACATCCAGATCGCCGAGACGCATTTCTGCGTCGAAGTGAAGGGCATTGCCGACAAGCGCGGCAGCGCTACGATTGCCCAGGGGCTCTACCAAGAGACCGCTGACAGCGTGGCCGCCCGCGAAGCCGCGCGGGAACAGCGCAAGCTCGCCGCCACCCCCGGTGCCGACCTCCACGGCCGCCCCACCAAGCGCGACCGGCGGCAGATCGGGCGCATGATGGGTGGCGACTGAACGCCCGTCACCACAACTCTCCGCAGCCGATCACCTTGAATTCGACGCGGCGATCCAATGCATCGCTGGCGTCATCCCGCCCGTTGCCGATCATCGTCTGCCGGGAGCCCGCGCCGCTGGCAATCATGCGTTTTGCCAATCCGGCGGACTCCGCATCCAGGCGGTTTCGAACGTATTCCGCCCGCAGCAGGGACAGGCGCTCGTTCAGAGGCTCTGGTCCGGTCGGACTGGTGTGGCCGGCCACCTCCAGACAGGCGCCGGAACTCGCCGCCCGCGTTGCGATGGTCTTCAACCATACCGGGTAAGGGCCACTCAGCCTCGCGTCCTGTACGAAAGCCGTCGAGCCCGGCCGGAACAGGAACTTGACGGCCAGGCGCCGGTGCTCCAGCCCGAAGTCGACGATGCGGGCAAAGGCCGCCGCGGCCTGCTCCCGGCGCCCGAGCTTCCAGTTGGCGAGATAAAGGCCGTTGAGCACGCGCAACTGCCTGCCCGACGGCATGGCCAGCACGCTTGCGTAAAGGTCGAGTGCCTCCCGGTAGCGCCCGGCATCGTAGTTCTGGATGGCCTCGGCAACGAGGGCCGCAGCCATGATGCGGTCCAGGTACAGCGGATTGATCGGATCCCCTGCCTTGGTTCCCTGGCAGGTCCGGATGTAGCCGTCGGTCGCCGGGTCGTCGGACCACGCCGGCGTGTCCCTGAAGAAGGGCAGTGGCGTTGGATCAACCCCCTCCGGTAAGGCAAAGGCCAGGCCCTTGCCAACCAGCTTGCCGCTGCGCAGATCTGCCAGGGCAAGGCAGATACGGTAGGCTTGGCGCTCGCCGGAGGCCTGCCTCTGGGCGTTGACGCCGGTCAGGGTACCGATCAGCACCAGCGGGCTGCGGGCCACGTTGGCGGCCGAGAAGGGCTGCACGTCATACTGCGGGTAGTGCTCGCGCATCATCTGGACAAGACGCTCGCCCATTGATCGGGTTGCCACCGACTGAGTGCCGGTGACGCCATCAATCAAGGGATCGATCACCACGGGGTGGCGCCTCCCCGGCGACGCCCCTTCCGGCGGAAGCCTGGCGTTGTTGAACAAGGCCGCCGCGGCACTGAGCACAGCGGTGTCGTAGGCCTGGATCGGGGGAGGCGCGGCAGGGGCCGAAGTGGGCCGGATCACCTGGCCCGGCCCCTCCGGCGGAGGAGATGGCACCGGATCCACACCGCTACAGCCCCCCGTCACCAGCGCGACAGATAACAGGGCCGCCCACATGCGACGGCCACCGGACGAGCGTAAGAGCATGTTCATTGCCGGCACTCCTTCTGAAAAAAGCGCCGTGTTTCGTCCGAGAGCGACTCTCCCAGCTGGATCCGGGCAACAAGATCGGCGCA
>JAEUNV010000394.1 GCA_016790385.1 Zoogloea sp. | reverse complement strand
CACCGATCTCGACGTCAAGGGCAAGAAAGTCTTCATCCGCGCCGACCTCAATGTTCCCCAGGACGACGCCGGCAACATCACCGAAGACACCCGCATCCGCGCTTCCATCCCGTCCATCAAGTACGCCCTCGAGGGCGGCGCAGCGGTCATGGTCACCTCGCACCTGGGTCGCCCCACCGAAGGCGAGCTCAAAGCCGACGACACCCTTGCTCCCGTGGCGGTGCGCCTCGGTCAGATGCTCGGCAAGCCGGTGCGCCTGATCCAGAACTGGGTGGACGGTGGCTTCGAGGTCGCCCCGGGTGAAGTCGTACTGCTGGAAAACTGCCGCTGCAACAAGGGCGAAAAGAAAGACAACGAGGAGCTCGCGAAGAAGATGGCCGCCCTGTGCGACATCTACGTTAACGACGCCTTCGGCACGGCCCACCGGGCCGAAGCCACCACCCACGGTATCGCCCGCTTCGCCCCGGTGGCCTGCGCCGGCATCCTGATGGGCGCCGAAATCGATGCCCTCGGCAAGGCTCTGCACGCCCCCAAGCGTCCGCTGGTGGCCATCGTCGGTGGCTCCAAGGTGTCCTCCAAGCTGACCATCCTGAAATCACTGGCCGACAAGGTGGACCAGCTGATCGTCGGCGGCGGCATTGCCAACACCTTCCTGCTGGCCTCGGGCAAGCGCATCGGCGACTCCCTGGCCGAGCCCGATCTGGTCAAGGAAGCCCATGCCATCATGGACATCATGAAGGCGCGCGGCGCGGAAGTGCCCCTGCCCGTCGACGTGGTGGTCGCCGATGAAGTGTCCGCCCTGGCCCGGGCCAACAAGATTTCCGTCGACGATGTGGCCACCCACGACCGCATCCTCGACGTTGGCCCGAAGACCGCAGCCAAGCTCTCCGAAATCATCGCCAACGCCGGCACCATCGTCTGGAACGGCCCGGTCGGCGTGTTCGAGCTGCCCCAGTTTGCCGGCGGCACCAAGATGATGGCCTCCGCCATCGCCCACTCGGAAGCCTTCTCGATTGCGGGCGGTGGCGACACCCTGGCCGCCATCGCGAAGTTCCATATCGCCGACGACGTGGGCTATATCTCCACCGGCGGCGGCGCCTTCCTGGAGTTCCTCGAAGGCAAGACCCTGCCTGCCATCGCGGCACTGGAAGAGCGCTTCAAAGGCTGATCAGCCACCTGACGCGTACCTTGGAATGCGGCCCCGGGCCGCATTCCCCATTTTGGGCACAAAGAAACTCCGACAAGCGCCTGCGGGGCCGTTATTCTTTCCATCCGGCATACCGTAGCGAGTGCCCAAGTCCATGCCCAACCCGGCCCGCGCCCCCATTGGCCTGCCCCAGCGCCTTGTGGCTTCCATCGTGCTGTTCATGGTGCTCGATCTGACCGTTCTGGTTACCAATCTCTGGATTGCAGAACAGGTCGCGCGGGACGCGGTCGCCATCAATCTCGCCGGGCGCCAACGCATGCTCTCCCAGCAGCTTACCAAGTCGCTGCTGCTCACCACTCGCCCCACCCAAGGCAAGGAGCCGCCCGGAGCGCGCCAGGAGACCGACGAGGCCTTCGGGCTCTTCGAACAGACCATCAAGGCCTTTGCCGAAGGAGGAGAGACCCGCGGGAGTGACGGTGGAATGGCGCACCTGCAAGCGGTTCGGGGAGAAGGCGCTCAAATTGTCGCCACCACCCGCGCACTGATCGCCCCCGTGTCTGCCCTGCTCTCCGCCAGCCGCAACACTCCCGGCGCCGACCTCGGCCCGGCGGCCAATTACATGGTCACGCACAATGCGGAAATCCTGGCCCTCATGAACCGCCTGACCACCACCCTGGAACACGACTCCGTCCGTCGCACGCGCGAACTTCGCTTCATCCAGACCGGCGCCTTTGTTCTTGCCTTGGGAAACTTCCTGCTGATCATCTTCGGCATGTTGAGCAAATACCGCAGCATCGAAGAGGACAGCCGACGCTGGCGGGCGATGGCACGTCACGACCCCCTCACCGGAACGGGAAACCGCAAAGCCTTTGACGACGCCGTCAGCGCTCAGCTGATGCGCGCCCGAGTCGACATCCAGGCGGGCGCCGTGCTGATAATCGACCTGGATGGCTTCAAGGGCATCAACGATCGCTTCGGACATGCGGTGGGCGACAAGATTCTCTGCGCCATCGCAAAGCGCCTCGAAGCAGCGGCCCGGGCCACCGACGTGGTGGCCCGCCTTGGCGGCGATGAATTCGCGATCCTGTGCCCCCTGCTGCATGGCAAGGAAGACGTGGATCAGTTATGTGCCCGGCTTGTCACCCAAGTGCAGGAAATCCCCCGGGACGACATTCCCGGCTGCCGATTGGGGATAAGCATCGGCGTCGCCCTCTACCCTGATGACGGCTACAACCCGACCCACCTGTTGATGCTGGCCGATCGGGCCATGTACGCCGCCAAGCGCGCCGGCGGCAACCGCTGGCAGATTGCTTAGGCAATGCCACCGACGCCGGTGGCCGTGATCAGATCTGCTGCTCGCGACGAATCTTCCATTCACCCGCTTCACGAACCCATTCAAGCTGCTTGCGCGCCGCGTCGCTGTAGTTGCCCGACTGATAGCGCTGCTCGAAGGTAACGGACACGGTCTCCCCCACGGCCTTGATGGCCGGCGTATTGACCTGGACCCGGATGTCTCCCTTCTTGTCCAGCTTGCTGCGGCGATCGGCCTCCCAGGCTCCACGGGCGCGTTTGTCCGCCGGCACGAAGCTGCTGGCGTAGAAGGCCAGGTAACGATTTGCATCCTTGGATTCCCAGGCCACGCGCCACGCTTCAAGACGGGTGGCCACCACACGGAGGGCATCGTCGGCAGCTGGTGCGACGGGCTTGGACGCGGCCTGCGCTGCCGCCGGCACGCTGGGTGCTGGTGCTGGCGGCGTGGGCGCCGAAGCCTTGATCGGCGCGACAGCGACGGCGCCCCCCCCGGCAGACGGGGCCCCCGCCTGACTCAGATGCTGACGAAATTCCGCATTGGCCGGCTCCATGGACAGGGCGCGTTCAAAGGCCTGTCGAGCCCCCCCGGCATCCCCCCGGGCCAACAGAACAAGGCCCAGGGTATCGAAATAGGTTCCACGCCCCGGCTCCTTTTCCACCGCCCGGCGGGCAAGGCTGAGAGCCTCGTCGAGGGCGGATTTCTGGGTGGCAAGCAGCACGGCCAGATTGTTGGCCACCCGGAGGTTGTCCGGCTCCAGGCGGAGGGCTTCCCGGTATGCCTTTTCCGCCTCTCCAAAACGCTTCAGACGTTGCAGCGTCTGGGCCACGAGCGCATGGGGCAACGCACTCGACGGTGCCATCGGGATGGCACGACGATAGGCGTCGAGTGCCTGTTCGCTGCGGCCCAACGCTTGCAGAGCATCGCCCCGCGCCATCATTGCCGCAGGAAAATCCTTGCGCTGGGCCAGGGCCTTGTCCACCAACTCAAGGGCGCGATCATTCTGCCCCTGCTTGAGAAGTACGAGGGCACGGGCATGCAGCACGCGGGGGTTGCCGGGCTCGCGGCGCAGTACGTCATCAAGCACCCGTCCGGCCTCGTCGGTCCGTCCGTCCATCGACAGCGCCACCCCCAGCTGGTACGAGGCATCAACCAGATCGGGACGCTGCCGCACCACCTCCCGCAGCAGAGTCACCGCCTGCCCCGGTTTTTTGAGGGATTCGGCATACAAGGTGGCAAGGTCGATCTTGAGCTGGATATTGTCCGGCCGGCTGGCAATGGCGGCTCGGTAGCTCTCTTCGGCCGCCGCGGGCAGCCCCTGTTCGACGAGCAGACGGGCCTGGGCCTGGAGTACGGCCGGCTGCCCGGGCGCCATCGCCACTGCGCTCGACATCCAGTCCCGGGCAAGCTTGGCCTTGCCCTGTACATGGGAGACCGCGGCCATACCGAGCATCGCCTCCACCGATGACGGATTCTGGCGGTAGGCCTCGCTGAACTCCTTCTCGGCCTGCTCGAAATTCTTCAGGCGCAGGGCCGCCCTGCCCCGCGTGAGGGCGTCGCCATCCGCTCGCACGCCCCCTTCCGGGGTCACGACCTGCCCGCCGACCATCAGGTCGGCCACAGCAGCGGGAGAAAGGAACACTAGGCCCACGCCCAGAATCAGGGCCGGACAGAAACGGGATCGATACATGAAGACCTCGGACGATAAAGCGCTGAAACGCAAGCGGGAAAGCTTCTGGCAGGCCTGTGCTCCGTGCCGCGGAAATCGGTCACGACACAAGATATTTGGGCGACTATTTTACAGGGATAAGCTTGGGCACTGCGCCCGACCGTCCCGCGCCGGGCAGGACGTACAAAAAAGCGGAAGAGGGCTGGCCCCTCTTCCGCTTTTTTCGGCATGCCTTGCCCATAGGGCACCCCATGGGGCGCCCTATGACGATCACGCCTGGCGGCGGCGAATGGCGGCGATGCCGGCCAGACCCAGCGCACCCAGCAGCGCCGTAGCGGGTTCCGGCACGGTGCCGGTCCCCGGCGTGGCCTGGACCAGATCCTGACTGGCGTCGTTGAGCCAAGTGGTCAGCTTGTAGTTGCCGGTGGCGGGGAGCCCGGCAGCGATGTTGTCCAGGAAGGTTTCAGCGACCAGCAGGGCCAGGTCCTCTTCAAAGCTGCCCGTATCGCCAACCCAGTTCTTGTAGGTGCCGGTGGTCAGGTTGCCATCGTCCAGGGTTTCCCACAGGGCGATCTGGAAGCCGGCCAGCGCGGAGGCGTCGGTGAAGTCCAGAGTGGCATAGCTCTGGTTGAAGAGCGTCTGGGTGTTTGCATTGACGGTGCTGCCAGCGGTGAACTCAAGACCCGGGGGGGTCAGGGAGCCAACGCCGACGCCTTGCAGCAGTTCGAAGCAGAAGGCCAGGAAGCTACCACCGGTGGTGAGGTTGTCCACATTGAACACGCCGGCAACCACGTCGTCCTGCAGGCCGCCAACATTGACGGTAAAGGCGAGGGAGTTGATGTCCTGTTCGAGCACCAGGGAGTCAGCCTGGGCCGAAGCACTGGCAAGCAGACCGACCGCAGCCAGGGCTACAGCGGATTTCTTGAAGAAGCTGCTGTGATTCATTGATTTTTCTCCTACGTTGAAAAAGTGACGGCGTGTCCGGATGACACGCTGCGTCCCCGCCGGGAAGATCCCGGCGGGGGTGTTGAGGCTTAGGCGGCCATCAGGGCAAGTTGCTGCTCGTCATACAGGTTCGTCAGCTGGCTCAGAGCGCTCACCGCGCCGTCGCTCACGCAGTCGATGACCGTGGCGGTGGTGGCGGTCACTTCAACCGTGATCACCGTTGAGCCCAGGGCCTCGTCGAGGCTGCGGTCATCGCCCAGCAGGGCGGACAAGCTCGGCAATTCGATACCGGCGGACTCGGCGTCGGCCACGGAGACGTTGAAATACACGTCCGCCATGTCGATGCTGCTGCCGTCGGCAAGCGTTGCGCTGGAACGCTCGAGGTGCAGGTTGCCCTGCTCATCGATGGCCGGCAGTTCGACGAAGTCCACCTTCAGGCTGGCCACACCGGCCTCTGCCAGGCTGCGCAGTTCGCCGTCGTCGGTCTGGTGGTTGCCATTCAGATCCTGCCACACGCGCAGATCGCCGAATGCGGCATCCTTGGCATCGACGAAGCCGTCACCGTTGCTGTCGAAGGATTCCAGCTTGGCAAAGCCGTCGCCCTTGCTGTAACCACCGAACAGCTCGGCCACGCTGGTGACCTTGCCGTCACCGTCGATATCGACGGCCAGGAAGGCGTCCCCGGAGGAGATCCAGCCGCTGTCAATACCGGCACCGGTACCCAGCAGGTCGAACTTGCCACCCGAATCCTCCCGGGCGATGGTCTGGATGCCGTTGCCGTCCAGGTCAAGGACGATAGGAGTGACGCCAGCATCCCAGGTCATGTCAGCCTCGCCGGACACCAGGTTGGTGTAGGCCGTGTAGGCGACGCTGGTGTAGGTTGCGGCAACGCCGTCGGAGTCCACGCTGTCGTTGGTGCCGATGTTGGGGTCGGCCCAGCTCCAGTACCTGACGGAAGCCCCGTCAGAGGTATGGATACCCGTGGTCTTGTCGAAGGCGATACGGTAGGTGCCCGGATCCAGGTTGGTGAACTTGTAGTTGCCGTTCAGATCGGTGTAAGTCGTCGCGATGGTGGTACCGGCAGCGTTCTGCAGCATCACCTTGACGTTCTTCACCACGCCCTCGCCGACGTCCTGGACATCGTCGTGATCCCAGTCGGCCCAGACCTTGTCTCCGATGCTGGCCTTGCGATACAGGCCGGCATCCAGCTTGAGCAGCGACTGGCCGGCGGTCAGGGTGAAGATGCCGGAGTAGCCCGACGAATTGACTGCGCTGTCGGTACCGTTCCAGCCCGCCTGATCCTGCTTGGTGTAGTAGTAGCCGGTCGGGGCCACCACCTGCACCTTGTAATCACCCACATTGATGTTGCTGAACAGGTAGTTGCCGTTCGCGTCGGTCGTGGTGGTGGCCACCACGGTACCGGCGGAGTTGAGCAGCTTGACCGTCACGCCCTTCACGCCCGCCTCACCGGCATCCTGGATGCCGTTGTAGTTCATGTCTTCCCACACGCGGTCACCGACGGTAGCCGTGGAAGGCGGCGGGCAGTAGATGCCCGCATCCAGGGAGGTATCGTTCTCGCCCGGGCTCAGGGTGGTGAGGGCCGACTTGCCGGTGGAATCCACGTCGGAATCCACTGCATCGTTGGCGCCCTGATCCTTGGCCGAGAAGAGGTAGCCCGTGGGGGCCACCACCTGAACGGAGTAATCACCCGGGTTGAGGTTGCTGAAGCTGTAGTTGCCGCTGGCGTCGGTGGTGGTGCTGGCCACCACGATGCCATTGGCGTCGAGCAGCTTGACGGTCACGCCACTCACGCCGGCTTCGCCCGCGTCCTGGATCCCGTCCTTGTCCACATCGTTCCACACCTTGTCGCCAAGGGAAGCACGCTGC
>JAEUNV010000390.1 GCA_016790385.1 Zoogloea sp. | reverse complement strand
CCACGGGGTGAGCTGGGCGATGGCCTTCATGGGCTGGTCGGCCTCGATGGCCAGCACCGTCGGGTCGGCCTTGAGGCGGGCCACCTGGCTGTCGGTCAGGTCGGCGGCGAAGCCCTTCATGACCTGGCTGAAGGCGTGGCGGGCCTTGACACCGTAGCGGCTCTCGAGGCCCTGGGTGCGCTCGACCACCCGGCTATCCACATAGCCCCAGCCCTGGGGGTCGCTGTCGATCCGGCTGTCCCGCACGGCCTTGCGGACCGGCGCCTGCACGGCCGAGTCCTGGAACTGGACGATGTAGGCCCGGGTGTTTTCGGCGTGGGCGGCGGTGCTGAGGCAGGCGAGCGCGGTCAGTAGATGGAGGCTGGGGCGACGCATGAGGTATCTCCTTTGGTAAATATGATGATTTTGCTAAATAAAATGATTTCGCTGATTACGGCCGGTGCAACAATTACTTTAAATGGGAAAATTTCCCATGTATACTGATTTCATGACTGACGACCCGTCACGCCCTCCCGACTCCGCTCCGGCCGCCTCCGTGATGCAGCACGCCCTCACGGTCATGCTGCCGCTGGTCACCTGGCTGCTGCGGTCCGGGGTGGGGCACGGGGAGTTCGCCGCGGCACTGAAGCCGGTGTTTCTGAAGGCCGCGCAGCAGGAGCTCCTGCGCATCCAGGGCAAGCCCACCGATTCGGCCCTCAGCCTGTTGTCGGGACTGCATCGCAAGGATGTGCGGGCCCTGGCACCCACTCTGGGTGCGCCCGACGCGGCGGCCCGCCTGGGCAAGCCGACCCCGGCCAGCCAGGTGGCGACGCGCTGGCTGGCGGGCGATTTGCCGGAAACCCTGCCCGTGGCCGGCCCGGCACCGTCCTTCGAAACCCTGGCCCGCTCGGTGTCCACCGACTTCCACCCCCGCGCGGTGTTGCAGGAGCTGCTGCGCCTGGGGGTGGCGGAGGAGGCCGATGGCCGGGTGCGCCTGCTCAAGTCGGCCTTTGTGCCCGACGCTCGGCACGAGGAAACCCGCGGTCTGGTGGCCGGCAGCGTGGCCGACCACCTGGCGGCGGGGGTGCACAACCTCACCAGCGGCGAGCCGCGGCAGTTTCTCGAGCAGAGCGTGTTTGCCGACGGCCTGTCGGCCGAATCCGCCCGGGCACTGGAAAAACTCGCCACCGAACTGTGGCAGGAGGTGCTGGCGAGCATGGTCAAGGCTGCCGTGCCCCTGTGTGAAAAGGACGAGGGCGCGGGTGGCGATCACCGCGTGCGCCTTGGCATGTTCTGTTATTCCGCCCCGATGGACGGGGCCGCGCCGGCCATGCCGACGGACGATGAAGAGGATTCCCCCCCATGAAAAGCTGCTCTGCCCTGTCCGCCGTGCTCTCGCGCACTGTCGTGGCCCTGGTCGTGTTGATCGTCTCGGCCTGCGGCGGGGGCGGCTCGACCGATCTGGCCGGCGTGGGCAGCGGCGGCAGCGGCGTGGCCTCGGGCTCGGTGAGCGGCTTCGGGTCGGTCATCGTCGACGGGGTCGAGTACGACGACAGCGCCGCCACCCGCCAGGCCGAGGACGCCAGCGGCAC
>JAEUNV010000375.1 GCA_016790385.1 Zoogloea sp. | reverse complement strand
GGCGTGGCGGTGATCGTCTTTCTGACCCAGCTCATCACCCAGTTGCAGGCCCAGATCGTGGACCGGGTGCTGGGCAGCCAGGCCCATGTGGTGATTCGACCGGCCGAGGAGACCAACCGCCGGGCCATCGACGACGACGGTTTTGCCTCCATCATCGAACCCCGTGCCCAGCGCCTGCGCTCCATTGATCAGTGGGAAAACATCGCCCGTCTGGCCGCCGACATGCCCGGCGTGACCGCGGTATCGCCGGTGGTGACCGGCCCGGCCTTCGCGGTGCGGGGTCAGGCCAACAAATCGGTGGCCCTGATGGGCATTGATGCCGAACGCTACCGGCGCATCGTGCGCATGGAGGAATACATGGTGGCCGGGCGCTTCGCCGTGGAAGGCACCCGGGCGGTCATCGGCAGCGAACTGGCCAAGGATCTGGGCATCCGCATGGATGACAAACTCCGCGTGGCCCTGCCCAACGGTCGCGACGAGCTGTTGCAGGTGGGCGGCATCTTCGACATCGGCAACAAGGATCTCAACCGCCGCTGGGTCTTCGTGACCCTGCCCCTGGCCCAGAGCCTGCTCGATCTGCCGGGCGGGGTCTCCAATCTCGATCTCACCGTGGCCGACATTTTCGAGGCCCAGCCGGTGGCGGATCGCCTGCGGGGTGCCACCGGCCTCACCGTGGAAAGCTGGATGCAGACCAACGCCCAGCTGCTCGCGGCCCTGCGCAACCAGTCGGTGTCCAACAACCTGATCCGCAGCTTCGTGGTCATCATCGTGGCCCTGGGCATTGCCAGCGTGCTGGTGGTGAGTGTGGTGCAGAAGCAGAAGGAGATCGGCATCCTGCGGGCCATGGGAGCCAGCCGCAGCATGATCCTGCAGGTCTTCCTGATCCAGGGGGCGGTGGTGGGGGCGGTGGGCTCAGTGCTCGGCAGCGCGCTGGCCTTCACCCTGCTCAATGTGTTTTCGGCGATCTATCGCAACGCTGATGGCCAGCCCCTCTTTGCCGCCGAGCTGGAGCCGCGCTTCATCGTCATGGCGGCGCTGGTGGCCACCTGCGTGGGGCTGTTGTCGGCGCTCATACCGGCCCGCCGCGCTTCGCGCATGGACCCGGTTCAGGCGATCCGTTCATGAGTACGGCACCCGTCATCGAACTGGCCGGCCTCACCAAGGCCTACAACCTCGGCACGCCAGTGGAGACGGAGGTGCTGCACGGCATCGACCTGAGCCTGGCCGAGGGGGAATTTGCCGCCCTGATCGGCCCCTCGGGTTCGGGCAAGAGCACGCTCCTGAACATCATCGGCTTGCTGGAGCGCCCCACCGGTGGCCGGCTGTCCATCGGGGGGCGCGATACCGCGAGCCTGTCCGAAGCCGAGATCACCGGGCTGCGGGGCCGCAGCATCGGCTTCGTGTTCCAGTTCCACCACCTGCTGCCGGCCTTTACCGCCCTGGAAAACGTGATGATGCCCAGCATCATTGCCCGGGGCCGCCCCGACGACGAGGCCGAAGCCACCGCCATGGAACTGCTCGACGCGGTGGGCCTCAAGGCCCATGCATTCAAGAAGCCGGCGGCGCTGTCCGGCGGCCAGCAGCAACGGGTGGCGATTGCCCGTGCCCTGGCCCTGCGCCCGCGCCTGATCCTCGCCGATGAGCCCACCGGTAATCTTGATACCCATACCGCCGACGAGATCTTTGCCTTGTTGCGGGAATTCAACCGCCAGAGCCACTGCGCCTGCCTCATCGTGACCCACGACCCGCGCCTCGCGGCCCGCTGTGATCGCATCGTGCGCCTGGTGGATGGGCGCATCGCCGACGACAGCCCGACGACCACGGGCTGAGCGCAAGCTGACGGCCTAGCGGCTCACCTCACGCCGACGGACCAGGGTATCGGGCGTGGCGGCTGCATCCACCGCAAAGTAATCGCTCCCCCGGCGGTAATAGTGATTACAGGACGCAATCTGCATCGACCGCGACCCGGCGCTGGTCAGGTCGGTGCAGAACTGGCCGTCGTCCTCAAGCTTCCAGGTGCCCATCACGCCAACGGATCGGACACCCCGGATATTGCCGCTGAGGCTGCCATCGGCCTTCACCTCCAGGCGCACATCGCCCCCCGTGGTGGTCGGCCCTGACAGGGTGGCGCCCACCAGCAGCGCCTGCACCTCAGCCTTGTCGAGGCGTTTTGCGCCCTGCTCCAGCAACTCCCCCAGATTCGCCTGGGCCATTGCCATCTGGCTGCCCAGCAGCAGGGCGGCTCCGGCCAACATGAAGCGCATTGTCATGGTGTTATCCTTTAATGGTGACGACTGAAGGCAATCAAGCCCGATTATCCCGCAGCCGGAGAGCTTCCGGCCAGCCCTGCTCCCGTCCCGCAAAACATGCCCCGCGCCCTCTTCCTGATCCTCCTGACCCTCGGCTCCGCCTTGCCCACCCGGGCTGAAGAGATTGGCTTGTGCGCAAAGACGTGCGTCGCCGAGCGCAGCCGATGCCAGCGCGACGCGCGCGCCCTCGACCAGGCCGAACGGGCCGGGTGGGCCTATCAGCGGCAGGACGTGCGCATGGGCTCCGACGCCAGCGCCGAAATGGAGCGCCTGGAGGCGCGTCAGGCCGAAGCGAACAAGCGGCGCTCCGAACGCGATGCCGATTGCGAGGCCGCCCATTTACGCTGCGCCGCCGATTGCCGGCCTGGGGGCTGAAACCGCCCGCCCGGAGGCAGAACACCACCTTTCCGCAGATCCTGCGCGTCGGCCATAATCTCTTCCGCATTCCCATTCAGCCGCGTCTGCCACCCCATGAAGGCCAAATCAACCCTTTACGACCTGCTCGGCGTCGCCCCGGACGCCACCACCGCAGAAATCCAGGCCGCCCATCTCCTGCTGCTGGAACGCTACCAATCGGGCCGGCACGGCCTGCCGCCGGCGGATGCGGACAACCGCGTCAAGGCCATCAAGGAAGCCTTCTGGATCCTTTCCGAACCTGGCCGGCGCGCCGCCTACGATGCCAGCCTGATCCACACCACTGCGACATCTCCCCTGCCGCTGGAGAGCGGCGCACCCCTCAAGGTGGAGATCAGCGATGTGAAATGGACACCGGGCCGGATCATGCTGACCATCATCGGTGGGCTGATGATCGTGGGCATGCTGATCCAGATCTTCTTCTCCCTCTTTGCCTTCAAGCAGGCCGGGCGCGTTGCCAGTGGCGAGATGGCCGCCCAGTCCCAGGAAAGGGTGATGGCCGCCGAGCGGCGCCAGATGTACGGCAACATGAGCGAGGAGGAGATTGCCGAGCAGGAACGGCGGGAACGCCAGGAGCGGGCGGAGTCCGCCAGCCGCTATGAGCAGGAGCGCCAGGAACGGGCCCGCCGGGAAGAGGAACGCAAGCGCGAGGACGCCCTGCGTGAGCGCACCTACTATGCCGACCGGGTGTCCTCCGATCTGGAGCGCGCCGAGCAGGCCGCCCGCATGCAGGCCGAGCGCGAGCAGCGCATGAAGGAGGAAGCCGAGCGCCGCGCCGAGATGGAAGAGCAACGTCGCGTGCAGGAGCGTCTGGCCCGGGAACGGGCACGCTGGCAGCAGGAGCTGCGCAACTGAACAAACATTGAGGCCGCCTCCCGGGCTTTTTCCTGTGTCGCCGGCGCGGGCCGGCGCTTTCCGGGATAATCCGGCATGAACTCGACCCTGCCCCCGCTGCCGGACGCCGAATCCGGCCCGCTCTCCGACGCCACCTTC
>JAEUNV010000365.1 GCA_016790385.1 Zoogloea sp. | reverse complement strand
CGGCGGCGAGCCCATCGGCCTCACCGTCAGTTCCTTCAACTCCGTGTCCCTGACGCCGCCCTTGATCGTCTGGAGCCTCTCCGGCCACCTGCCCAGCGTGCCCGTCTTTGAAAACGCGGCAGTGTACGCGATCAATGTGCTCGCCGAAGACCAGCAGGATCTGTCCCAGCGCTTCGCCAGCCGCAGCGACGACAAGTTCGCCGGGCTCGAATACCTCGACGGGATGGAGGGCGCTCCCCTGCTGCCGGGGTGCGCGGCGTGGTTCCAGTGCCGGCAGTTTGCCCGTCACCCCGGTGGCGACCATGTCATCTTCATCGGCGAGGTGGTTCGCTTCGAGCGCGACGAGGCACGGCGGCCGCTGGTTTTTCAGGGTGGTGCCTACCGGCGCCTGGCCTGAGTCATGAAGCCCCCGCACTGGATCGAAAGCGGCCGCGGCACCCATGGATTGGTCTTCCTGCATGGCGTGAGCGGCGGCGCGCCGGGGGCCACGGACCTGCTTCCCCGGCTCACGCCTCCGGGTTGGCGGGGTCTTGCCTGGGATATGCCGGGCTATGGTGCCAGTGCGGCGCCCGACCCTTTCGATTTTGAGGCGCTGACCCAGGCTTTGCTGGCCATGCTCGATGCCGCCGGCCTGGATCAGGCCGTGCTGGTGGGCCACAGCATGGGCGGCATGGTTGCGCTACAGACCGCTGCGACCTTCCCCAACCGGGTGTCGGGCCTCGTGCTGGCCTGTTGCACGCCGGCCTTCGGCACCAGCAGCGGCGCCCAGCAGCAGGCTTTCCTGGCGCGGCGCATCGGCCCGCTGGATGAGGGGGCGTCGATGCGCGAGCTGGCGGTGGAGTTGATCCCCACCATGGTCGGTCCCGGCGGTGACCCCCAGGTGGTGCGCGACGCCGTGGATCTGATGGCCGCCATCCCGCCCGCGAGCTACCGATCCGCCATGCATGCCTTGACGCGCTTCGACCAGCGTGCGGCGCTTGGCGCCCTGACCATGCCGGCCCTGGTGGTGGCCGGCACCCACGATGGGGTTTCCCAGCCTGCCGTCCTGCGCCACATGGCCGAACGGATTCCGGCCGCCCGCTACCTGGAACTCGACGCCGGCCATCTGGCCCCTTTCGAAGAGCCCGAGGCTTTCGCCGGTGCGGTGCGGGCGTTCCTTGGCGGGCTGGATCGTGCGCCTGTCACCTTCGTGCTCTAGCGTCCAGCTCTTTACCGAGCCCACTCCGTCATGCAGGAAAGCCCCTTCAAAGGCAAGACCGGCCTCACCCGCGTCTGGAATGCGTTCCACTATTCCATGGCCGGCCTGGCGGCCGCCTACCGCAACGAGGATGCTTTCCGCCAGGAGGCCTGGCTGGCGGTGGTGCTCATTCCCTTGGCCCTGTTTCTTCCCGTGGGTGGAGTCGGAAAGGCGCTCATGATCGCCAGCGTGCTGCTGGTGATCATCGTCGAACTGATCAATTCCGCCCTCGAAGCCACCGTCGATCGGATCTCCCTCGATCATCATCACCTGGCCAAGCGCGCCAAGGACATTGGCAGCGCCGCGGTTTTCATCGCCCTGATCAATGTCGTGGCCGTGTGGGGCCTCGTCCTTTTCGCGTGAGCGCAGCCACCATGAGCACTTCCACCGGCAAGAAACCCTGCGTCAATTGCACCTGTGCCACCACCGGCTTCTGTCCCCGGGGTGTGGGGGCCAACATTCCCCCGGAACTGGCCGCACAGCAACCGGCCGCCAAGGCGAAACCGCTCACCCCGGGCCAGCAACGCCGGGAGCAACTCCGCCAGCTTCCCGGCAAGCGTCGCGCAATGCGTTTCTGAGCCCGGGGCACGGTGAGCGCCCTCCCGTGAGAGAATCGCGGCCCTTCGTTATTCCCGCCTTTCGGACCTTCCCATGACCGAGTCGACCCACGCCATCTCCGGCCTTGTCATTCACCGGCTGATCCGCGCAGCCGAAGGCCCGTCCCAGCTGGAACTACGGCCTGCCGCCAACCCCCTTGACGAGCCCGCGGCACGCCTGATGGAACGGCTGTGCCGACATTTCGCCGAACGCCCGGGCAAAGGTTATGGCTGGTTCGAGAAGGATGAACACCGGTTTCCCATGTCGCGCCTGGTGCGCGGGCATGCCATCGACGGGAGCATGGATTTCACCACCCTGTCGAAGGAAATGGTGGCCCTGCTGCAAACCTGTGTCGACGAGGACAAGGTGGAAGAGGGTGGCTATGTGCTCATCGCCCGTGCCACTGTGTTCGGCGCTGATTGCCTGTACGTTGCCGTGCTGGAGGAAACCCTGGGAACCGTGATCGGCGATGGTCTGAGCATCCACGACAGCCCCCATCTGGACTTCCCGGCCTTGCAGGTGGCCGGTCGAATCGACATCAGCGCCTGGCAGGCCGGGGCCGAGCGCTACATCAGTTTTCTCAAGGGCCGTGGTGACGTCGCCAGCTGGTTCAAGCGATTTCTTGGCTGTAGCGACGTGGTCATTGCCCTCAAGGAAACCCGGAAGTTGGTGGAAACCCTCAGCCATTTTGCCGAAACCCAGCAGCTCGACGCCGCCGACAGGGACGCGCTTCTCGAGCGCGCCCATGTGGTTCTGGGAGAGATGGGCGAGCGCGGCGCCGCCCTCGAACTGGAAGCGGTGGCCGGGCAGATCTTCCCCGACGCGCCGCACAAGCTCAGCGCCACCTTGCAGGATGAAGCCCTCGACCTGGCCAGCGGCTTCGTCCC
>JAEUNV010000338.1 GCA_016790385.1 Zoogloea sp. | reverse complement strand
GGCCGGCAATGGCGAAGGCCGTCGTGATTTCCGTGACGCTCCCCGCCGTGCCGAAGGCGCCCCGCGCCACCCGGAACACCGCACCGAGTTCCCCCACGTGGCCAAGCGCAGTTCCACCCACCACAACAGTGGTGGTGGTTTCGGCGGCAGCCGCAGCGAAGGCACCGGCGGCAAGCCCCGCACCGGCCGCACCTTCAACCGCGACCGCTGAGGCAAGCCGTGCCGGGATCACTTCCCGGCCAGTCTTCCGAAAGGGCGCCTGCGGGCGCCTTTTTTCATGACCGGGGCGCAGCTTCGTCCCGGGCGAGGAATAGGGGCGAAAGCCCCCTCTCTTCGCAGGGTTGAACCGCGCCCCCCTGACTATGATGGAAGAAAACACACGCAGGTGCGGACCTCCGTTCGCGCATTGCTTCCATGCCAAAGGGGAAACACCATGAAGATCACCAGTCCCATCGTCGGCGAAGTCGACGTATCCGCCGACCGCATCATCGAATTCCCGGCCGGCCTCCCGGGCTTTGAAGCCTGTCGCCAGTTCACCCTGCTGCACAGTGAAGACAACGCCGCCCCCAGGCTCTTCATGCTCCAATGCCTCGACGACCCCGAGGTGGCCTTCACCGTCACCACCCCCGACTTCGTCGGGCTCAACTACGAATTCACCCTGACCGACGACGAAGTGGTCAGCCTGCAACTGGGCACGCCCGACGACGCCAGCGTGCTGCTCATCGTCAGCCGCGGCCAACCCGGCGCAGCCCCCGTGCGCGCCAACGTGATGGCCCCGCTGGTCATCAACACCGCCACCCGCCGCGGCCTCCAGAAGATCATCGGCAAGGTGGATACCAGCGTCACCCTGAAAGCCGTCGCCTGATCAGGCACACCACCCGACACTCCGGGGGCGCGGCGAGGCGCCCCCGGCCCACCCCCCTGCGGGTGCCTGACCCAGATCAGGAAACCTGCAAATCGCACCCATCGCCCTCCCCCTTCCTGTCCTAGACTCTCTCCGAAGGGAGAAGTCTCCATGCACGCCCCGTCCCACCCCGACCGGAAGGACATGCCCGCCCCGGCGGATCTCGCCACCTGCGAGCAGTTGTTTGCCCACGCTCCGGATGCCGACCAGCAGGCCATGCTCATCAGTAGCGCCGTCACGGCCCTGTGGGACGAAGGCCGCCAGTTCCAACGATTCGACCCCTGGCTGCTGCGCGGCCAACAGGTACTCGACAACCCCGGTCTGAGCCCCGCCGCCCGTGCCGCCCTGGGCATACACCTGCTCATTGCCCGTACGCTCGGCAGCGCCTGTCTTGCCGAACTGGCGTCGGCCCTGCCCGCCCTGCGCCGGCAGGTGGACGAAGCCGGCAACGACGCCCTGCACCTTCTCCTTGCCGCCCTTGACGCCTACATCCTTGTCATGGGGGGTGACACCCACGGCGCTGACGAACGCATCAAGGACGCCTTGCCCCTCGCCCGTCTCGAAGGCCCCACCCTGCTGCCGGGCGCACAACTGGCCAGCATGGGGGCGCTCGTCAGCATCCTGCGCGGCGACGCCGACGGGGCCATGCAGCGCCTTGACGCCATGCTCACCCACCGCGCCGCCGACCAGCTGCCCGCGGGCATCCTGCTCATGGCCCGCGCCCACCGCCTCCAGGCCCTGGCCGTCACGGGCAACGAGCAGGCCATCGAACAGGCCGCAACCGCCCTGCGCGAGCAGATCGTCCCGGCCCGCAACGCTTACCTGCAAAGCTACCTGCATTTTTCCCTCGGGGTCGCCGACCTGCTCCAGGGCCGCCCGGCCGCCGCGCTCACCCACGCCGCCATGTCCATCGAACGCGCCCTTGCCGGTGGATGCCAGGCGGCAACCCTCGTACCCGGCCTGCTCCACGCCCAGGCCCTCGCCGATCTCGCGCGTGACACCGAAGCCGCTGATGCGCTCGCCCGCAGCCTCGCGAGCTGGAAGCGCCACGGCTATCACCTCATCGCCGCAGCCGCCCACCTGGAGCAGACCCGACTGCACCTGCGCCAGGGCGCCCCGGCC
>JAEUNV010000287.1 GCA_016790385.1 Zoogloea sp. | reverse complement strand
CGCAAGCCACCCCACCATGTCATACGCCCCATTCATCAAGGAGATCGGCCGCGGGCCGAAAGGCTCCAAACCCCTGACCGCCGAACAGGCCGAATCCCTTTTCGGCGACATGATGGACGGCCGTGTTCCCGACCTGGAACTGGGCGCCATCATCCTGTCCATGCGCATCAAGGCCGAATCCCCCGACGAGCTGCTGGGCTTCCAGCGCGCGCTCGATGCCCGGACCGCCCGCATCACCGTCCCCCCCGGGCCACGCCTGGTGGTGCTGCCCACCTACAACGGCGCACGCCGTCAGGCAAACCTGATGCCCTTGCTGGCCCTGCTCCTCGCTCGGGAGGGCATTCCGGTGCTGATTCAGGGCCGCCACGACTTTGAAAGCCGCGTAAGCCCCTTCACCCTCCTGGCAGCCCTTGGCATCACCCCGGCGGCGAGCATTCCGGCGGCGGAAGCCGAGCTGGGCGCCCGGCACCTCGCCTGCCTGCCCCTGGATGCCCTGGCCCCCGGCCTCGACCCGCTGCTCGCCCTGCGACCACGCCTTGGCGTGCGCAACAGCGCCCATACCCTGGCCAAACTCCTCGACCCGGCTCCCGGCCACAGCGTGCGCGTGGTATCGGTGACCCACCCCGAGTACCTGGAGCGCATGCACGAACATCTGGTCGCCCAGGGCGGGGCCGCCATGTTGCTGCGCGGAACCGAGGGGGAGGCCTTTGCCAACCCACGTCGCCGGCCACGCCTGGAAGCCTTCGCCCACGGGCAGGCCAGCGTGGCCTTTCCCGCCGAGGAAGGTGGCGCCCCACCCATCGAAGGGCAAGCCGACAACCCCGAAGTCAACGCCAACGCTGCCCTCATCCAGGCAATGTTCGACGGAAGCCTGCCGGTGCCCCAGCCGATCCTCGACCAGGTGGAGGTGCTGCGACAGCTCAGCCGGACACCGCGGGATTGAGGCCGTCGCGGTCGCACGCCGCTGGAAGCCGTTGACCTTTCAAGCACGGATGCTTAAATCCAAAGTCCATGGCCCGGGCATATGCCGGGCACCATCGCCCGCCAATGGCCGCAGTCCGGCCCGAGCCGGGCGTCAAGAAAGGGAGAACAATCATGAGCAAGAAGGCACTGTGCATCGGCATCAATGACTATCCGGGCACGCAGAACGACCTTTCAGGCTGCGTCAATGACGCCAACGACTGGGCCGCCACCCTCACCGCCCGGGGTTTCACCGTTACCAAGCTGATCGACAGCCAGGCCACCAAGGCCGCCATGGTCGCCGCCATGAGCAACCTCATCTCCGGAGCCGTAAAGGGCGACACCGTCGTCATCACCTATTCCGGCCACGGCACCTGGGTGCCCGACCAGAACGGTGATGAACCCGATGGTCGCGACGAGGGCCTGTGCCCCTGGGACATCGGATCGGGCAAGGTGCTCCTCGACGACGAGATTGCGGTGATCTTCGGCAACCATGCGCCAGGCGTGCGGGTACTGCTGATCTCCGATAGCTGCCACTCGGGCAGTGTCACCCGCGGCGACGACAGCGACCTCGACCCCGGTATGCCCCGCGCCCGCTTCCTGCCGCCCAGCGTATGGATGAAGCCCGAGGATCTGCCCCCGGCGAGTCGGGGCCTCACCCTTCCCAGCCTCGGCGGGCTGTCGCGCAGCGGCGGCGACCTGCTGCTGGCCGGCTGCACCGACACCCAGTTCAGCTGGGACACCAGTTTCAAAGGCCGCCCCAACGGCGCCTTTACCTACTACGCCCTCAAAGCGCTGGCTGCCCTGCCGGCCAGCGCCAGCTATTCGCAGTGGTTCAAGGCCATCAGCCCCAGCTACCTGCCCACCAACCAGCTGCCCCAGAACCCGCAGATCTTCGGCAGTCGCACGGCCAAGGCGTGGAAGGTGTTTTCCTGATCAG
>JAEUNV010000269.1 GCA_016790385.1 Zoogloea sp. | reverse complement strand
GGTGGGCTCCACCGACCTGGGTGGAATCTGCAAGCTGATGATCTCGGAGGCCGGCAATTTCCCCGAGGTGGCCCGCTATCACCACGATGCGGTGATCGTGCGCTGGATGGCCCTGCTCGGCAGGGCCTACGCGATCGGCGTCGAGCGCGGCGTATTTCGTGACATGGATGTGGAGACGGTGCGCCAGCTGGTGTTCTTCCCCTTGCTGATGCAGGCCGTCTGGAAGAACTCCATGTCCTGCTGCGACGAGACCCGCAGCCTTCCCGACAGCTACTTTCCCACTTATTTCGAAATGATCTTTCGCGGCCTGCGGGCCGCCCCCGCGCAGGAGTCATGCCCATGAATCGCCCCTTGCTCGCCAGCATTCTCGCCGTGGCCGTGCTGGCCGCCTGTTCGAAACCCGAGCCGGCGGCCGAGCTTCCCCGCCCGGTCGTGGTCCATACCCTCGCACTGGCGCCGGTGGCCGCGGGCACCCTGTATGCGGGTGAAGTGCGGGCCCGACATGAATCGGACCTCGCCTTCCGTATCGGCGGCAAGGTCATCGAGCGGCGGGTGGACGTGGGGGCGGTGGTCAAGCCGGGGCAAGTCCTGGCACGGCTCGACCCGACCGACGCGGGGCTCAATGCGGAAGCGTCGCGGGCCCAGTTGGCGGCGGCACAGAATGAGTACGCCTTTGCCAAGGCCGAGGTGGAGCGTTACCGGGATCTGGTGGGCAAGAACTTCGTCAGCCGTAGCGTGCTGGATGCCAAGGAGTCAGCGTTCAAGTCGGCCGCGGCGCGGGTAGAGCAGGCCCGCGCCCAGGCCTCGGTGGCCGGCAACCAGAAGGATTACACCACCCTGACGGCTGACCAGCCGGGGGTGATCACGGCGGTGGCGGCCGAGGTCGGGCAGGTGGTGAAGGATTCCGCCCCGGTGATGCATCTCGCCCGGGACGGGGAGCGGGAAGTGCTGATTGCCGTGCCGGAGAGCCGCGTGGGCGATCTGCGCAAGGCCGGTTCGGTGGAGGTGCGCCTGTGGTCGGCGCCCAACGTGGCGCTCAAGGGGCGGGTGCGGGAGATTGCCCCCAGCGCCGATGCCGCGACCCGGACCTACGCGGTGCGGGTGACGATCCTTGACCCCAGCCCGGCGCTACAGCTGGGGATGACGGCCAATGTCATCCTGCCCGACGCCGCGGCAGCGGCCGGCGCTCTGCTGGTGCCGGCCAGCGCCGTGTTCGAGCATCAGGGCGGCAGCGCGGTGTGGGTGCTGGAGACGGAGGGCGATCTGCTCAAGCCGCTGTTGCGCCCGGTGAAGGTGCGTCAGTTCCGTGAAGACGGCGTGTTGATTGCCGATGGCTTGAAGCCGGGTGAGCGCATCGCCGCCGCCGGTGTGCACAAGATCGTTGCGGGCCAGCCCCTGCGTGCCATGACGGCGGGTGTGCCGGCCGCCGGGGGGCAGGGGTGATGCGCTTCAATCTGTCCGAATGGGCCCTGCGCCACCAGCCCCTCGTCCGCTACCTGATCGTGGCCCTCGCCCTGGTGGGGGTGCTGTCCTACCAGAAGCTGGGCCAGTCCGAAGACCCGCCTT
>JAEUNV010000263.1 GCA_016790385.1 Zoogloea sp. | reverse complement strand
ATGCCGCGGAGGTTGGGCGCATCGCTGTTCATCTCGGCATGGATCTGGTCGATGATCTTGGGCCGCGGCGGAATGTCGATGTCGTGGATACTCTGCTGCAAAACGCCATCCACCCCAGGGGCCGGCCGGCTGTCCGCACTTTTCATGGGTTGTTCCTCAGTTTGAGCCAGTCCATCAGGACGTCTTCCGGCATCGGCCGGGCCAGCAGGAACCCCTGCATCGCATCGACGTTCGCGTCGTTCAGAACCCGCTGCTGGGCCTCCGTCTCGACCCCTTCCGCCACCACGACCATGCCCAGCTCGCGTCCCATCCGGGTGGCCGCCTTGACGACGGCCAGCGCGCGCCGATCTTCGGGCAACACCCGGATGAAGGATCGGTCGAGCTTGAGCTTGGTTGCCGGCAGATCCTTCAAGCTGGACAGACTGGAAAAGCCCGTGCCGAAGTCATCGATGGCCAGCCCGACGCCGGCTTCGCGCACGCGCCGCAGGTTGTCCTGAACGACCTCGTCGAGCGCCATCACCAGTGATTCGGTGAGTTCCAGTTCCAGCAGCTCCGGGCCAATGTTTGCGCACGCGAGCGCACCATGCAGGGCAGGCAGAAACTCCGGCGAGGTGAGCTGGGCCCGCGACACGTTGATGGCCACCTTGGTGGGCCGCCCCTCGTCGCGCAGGCGGGCAGCAAAGCGCGCGCCTTGCAACAGGCTCCACTCCCCAACACGGATGATCAAACCCGACTTCTCGGCAACAGGAATGAAGCGATCCGGCGTCAGCTTGCGGCCGAACACCTTGCAACGCATCAAGGCCTCGACGGCCTCAACGCGGCCATCACGCGACACGATGGGCTGGAATTCGAGGGACAGACCTGCGCTGTCAAGGGCGGCATGAAGATCCGCCTCGATCGCCAGTTCCTCGCGGGCAAGGGAAACGCCGCGATAGCCCGGCAGCACCTCACCGGCAGCCATCTCCAGCCGACCGCCGCCCTGATGCTTGGCTTCCCCCATGACCTGATCGGCGCGCTCCAGCAGGGACAAGGCATCCTCGCCGGCCCGCAACAGGGCAAGCCCGATGCTGGCGGACGGGTGGATCAGGATCTCGTCGATGCCCAAGGGCTGTTCAATCGTGACCAGCAACAGGCGGCCAAAGGCTTCCGCCACGGGGCGGTCTTCGCCGCTCAAGACGACCACGAATTCGTCGCTGCCCATGCGCGCCAGCAAATGGCCGCCGGAAGGCAGCACCATGCGGATGCGTCCGGCCACCCGGGCGATCACCTCATCCCCGGCCGCGTGGCCGAAGGACGCATTGATCTGGCGGAATCGGTCAAGATCGATCCACAGGGCGGCAAGGGGCTGCCTGCTGCTCTCCGCCGCAGCGAGCATTCCCTGAGCGGCGCGCAGGCAGCTGCGGCGGTCGAGAAAGCCGGTGATGGGGTCGAAGACGGTGAGCGTGTCGGGCATGGTCTGGGTATCCCGGAATGAATAGCGTGCCGGCCCCCTCACCCTGGCAGGGTCGCGTGGAGCAGACAGGCATCAGGATAGAAAACCCCGCCCCGCAGAGCTTGACGCCCCCCGCCATTCGCATGACCATCTCCGCCAATGTATTAAATTCAAGGACATACCATGGTGCGGGAGACCTCCCTGGCAACCGTCTGGCTGATGATGTTGCGGATGATGGAGGCCCAGGGCATGGATGTGACCCAGGTGATGCGCGAGGTGGGCGTTGCCGAGAGCGTGCTACGCCAACCCAAGGCCCGCCTGCCGAGCCGGCTTTCTGACGTCTTTTTCCGGCGGGCCATGGCGGCCATCCCCGATCCGGCTTTCGGCCTGTGCTCCGCCGAATACTGGCACCCGTCCAATCTGGGCACCCTCGGCTACGCCTGGCTGTCGAGCGCCACCCTGCGCCGGGGGCTGCTGCGCATGGAGCGCTATGCGCGGATCCTCGGCAATCGCTTCAGCTATACCTGTGTTGACCAGCCCGACGGCCTGCGCTTCGTTTACGACCACGGCCGGGGCGACGACCCGGTGGGCTGGCCCATCGCCGACTTTGCCCTGTCGATCCTGGTGGACATGTGCCGAACCAACTTTGGAGCGCGTCTGGCCCCCCTGCGCGTGTGCCTGCGCCGCCCCGCACCGGCCGACCGCCGCCCCTACGACGCCTTTTTTGGTGGAGAGGTGTGCTTCGGGCAGGAGGAAGACAGTTTCCTGATCGACCTGACCACGGTGGACGCACCGCTGCCCACCGCCAACACGGCCCTCGCGATCACCTTCGACGGGATTCTCGCCGGGCAGTTGAACGAACTGGTGGCCGACGATCTGGTCACGCGCTGCCGCGCCTGGCTCCTGCGCCACCTCACCTCGGGAGAACCCTCCGAGGCCGAATTGGCCAGCGCCATGGGGCTGAGCCGGCGCAGCATGCAGCGGCGTCTGAGCGAACACGGCTGGTCCTACAAGCGGGTGTTGGATGACACGCGGGCCGAGCTGGCCCGTCGCTACATGGGCGACCCCGGCAAGAGCCTCACCGAGATCGCCTTCCTGCTCGGCTTTTCCGAGCAGAGCGCCTTCTCCAGGGCCTTCAGGCGCTGGACCGGGCTGGCGCCCAGGGCATACCGTCTGAAACAGGGCTGAGGCCCACCCCAACTGGGGCGGGCCGCTGTGGGTCGGATCAGAGCCGGTCGGCCGGGCCGGCCGGTGCGCCCCCTGCCGGCGCGGCAGGTGCAGCGCTTTCCGCCACGAAGATCTCGACCCGGCGATTACGGGCGCGGCCGCTCTCGCTGGCATTGTCGGCAATCGGCTCCTGGGAACCGCGACCGTCAATGGAGATACGCGACGAGTCGACGCCATGATGGCTGAGATAGGTGCGCACGCTGGCCGCACGATTCACCGACAAGGGATCGTTGATGGCGTCCGAGCCCGTGCTGTCCGTGTGCCCGATCACCCGCACCGTGGTGGCCGGATTGGCCTTCAGCGTCTCGGCAAAGCGGGTCAGGATGGGGGCCAGATTGCTCTTGATCTCGGCATGCCCACTGTCAAAGGACACGTCACTGGGCACCTCGATCTTGAGCTGGTTGTCAGCAGTCTGGGTCACCGCAATGCCCGTCCCCGCAGTGGCGGCCTCCATCTCGGCTTTCTGCTTCTGCATGTGGGACGACCACATATAGCCCCCCAGAGCCCCGATGGCTGCCCCGATGGCGGCGTCGCGCCCCCGATGATGACCGCCGGTGGCCGCGGAAATCACCGCGCCCAGGGCGGCGCCGGCACCTGCGCCAGCGGCCGTGCTGCCGGCCTTGTTGTCAGCCAGGTTGGCACAACCCGACAGGCCAAGGCAGGAAAGGCCGAACACGCCCGCAAGGCCCGCACACGCAAATCTCTTCAAACCCATCGATCACTCCCACAAGTTAACAGGAAAGGGCGGCCGCAGGCCGCGCTTACTTCGCTTCGAGCTGGTCGGCCCAGGCAAAGCTGCCAAACCAGTAGTCACGCCGGGACTTCAACCAGCCGGACTCTTCACGGTAGCGGATCCAGCCATCCAGGTAGGCGAGGATGTCGGCATCACCGCGCGGCGCGATGAAGGACTCGCTACGGGTGGCAATGGCATTGCCCACGGGCAGGAAGATCCGGTCACCGGCCACATGCACCAGGAACTCAGGCCGGGGCGACATGCTGACCCCGGCATCGATGCTGCCGGTCTCGACCGCGTCGGCCAGATCCGCATAGCGCTCAAAGGTACTGATCCGCGCCAGTGGAAAGGCCTTCGGCACGAAAGCCGCGCCGGGGCTGCCCTTGAGAACGCCGAGGGTCACGTCCGCCAGCCGATAGGCTGCCACGTCGCCTCGCCCCGCCGCCTTCGCCCTGCTCGCAAAGAGCCGCATCGTGGCCTCTGAGTAGGGCCGGCTGTAATTGACCACCAAGGCCCGCCGGGGCGAGAACCATAGCCCGGCCGCCCCGATATCGGCATGTCCGCCCGCCACATCGTCGGCGATGCCGTTTGCCGATGCGCGCACGAGATCCAGCCTTACCCCCAGATCGGAAGCCAGCGCCCGGGCCACATCCACTTCGAAGCCGACCAGCTCGCCGCTGCGATTGGTGAAGGTCCAGGGAATCTGCTCCACCACGCCGACCCGCAACACCCCCGCGCGGCGCACCTGATCGAGCACGCTACGGGCCGGGGGCAGTTTCACCTTGCCGGGCGGGGCCTGTACGCTGGCGGCCGTGGACGACGGCACCTGCGCGGCCGCCGGTACGGCCAGCAATGCGAGCAGGGCAATGCCGCCCCCCACGCCCATCAGGAACTTCTTCATGCATGGATAAAACATGGTCACTCCTCGGGAAACGGGGGGATCAGCGGTCCCGGTAGAAATCGATGATGTTGCCCTGATCGTCCAGGTCGGACAGACGCAAACCGGTGTCGGTCCGGGAGAGCCGGAAGCGCTGACCACTGTCCAGGGTCAGCGTGTCACCCGATGCCGAACCATAGTGGGTCCGACCCTGCATTTCCGCCTTCACGCGACCACCCGACCCCAGCGCCAGCACCACCTCGGCGCGCCGCCGCGGGTTGTAGCCGTGATAGTTGCCAACGGCCCAGGTCGGCACGCCGCTGGTGGTTCCCGAGGACCAGCCATCCCCGTCCGCGCTGCCCGACGCACCGGAATCACCATCGGCCTTCTTGCTGTTGAGCAGGATCGCGCCAAGCACGGCCAGGCCGACGGCACCGGCAACGATGGCGGTCTTGTTGCCACCGTGTTTGCCATGACCTTCGTCATCCACGCGAAAACGGCCATTGCAGCCGTTGTCCACCCAGATTCCGTCGCGCTCCACGCCCCACGAACGGCCCTCCTCACACGACGCAAAACTCAGCTGCCGCTTCAACTCCACATCCCCATGGGAGCCCGTGGAACAGAAGTTGTAGCGCCCATGCACGCTGCCACACTCAATCTCCCGATGCCCGGCAAACGATGGCGTGATCCAGCTGCACAACAGGGTGGCCACCAGGGGCCTGATGATGGGTTTCCAGCAGTTCATGAGCACCTCGAAGAAATGACGTGAGCAGAAAACGCAAACGAGTATATTCCGCGGCCTGGCATTGGGCGACGGGTTAAGAAAAATGCATTTCCGCTACCGGGCGAGCGTGAACCGGAAGCGCTGGGAGCGCGAGCCCCACCCCGCCCACATGGACGTAGCTTCATGTCATGTCTATGCTGGATCGTTCCGTCCACCCCGCAACAAGGCCCGGTTAGCCCCGGGGTCGCGCGGGCTTCGTTCCCCATCAAGGCAACACCCCCTGCCGGAGGCTTCACCATGACCCACACCCGCATCACCCCCGCCGAACTCAATGCGAAACTGTCCGATCTGTCGATACCGGAAAAGGATCTGGCGCGTTACTTCCTGATCGACGAGGAAGCCTCGGGCCTGTTCAACCCCCGCCTGCAACTCAACCCCGAAACCATCGTGCTGCCGGCCGACCCCGCCGAGGCCAGGGCACGCAGCGATGGGGCGCTCACCTTTGCCAACAACATCGCCCGCCTGCGCCGTGGGGCCCGCTTCAACCGCATGGTGGCGGACGGGTATGACGGCCCCATCCTGGTCTCGGAAGGCGACTCCTGGTTTCAGTACCCCATCATCCTCGACGACACCATCGACCAGCTGTATGAAAAGGGCTTCGCCGTGCGCAGCCTGGATGCCGCCGGCGACACCCTCGAGAACATGCTCGAGGAACACGAATACATCAAGGCCATCCGCGACGAGCGCGCCTCGATCTTCCTGCTGTCGGCCGGTGGCAACGACGCGCTTGGCGGCGGCAACCTGCGCGCCCACCTCCGCGACTTCGACCCCGCCCTGTCACCCACCGCACACGTACTGCCCAGCTTCGAGAAGCTGCTCGACCATGCGCTGGCCATGTACGAGCGCGTGCTGCGCGAGGTGGAGGCCGAACCCGGCGTGGTGACCATCTGCCATGGCTACGATTACGTGATCCCCAATTCCGGCAAGTGGCTGGGCAAGCCCATGGAGTCGCGCGGCATCACCGACGGCAGCGTGCAGCG
>JAEUNV010000189.1 GCA_016790385.1 Zoogloea sp. | reverse complement strand
CGCAGCCCCATGTCCATCAGCCCGACAACGTCCTGCCAACCCAGGGCCTCCACCCAGGCGCCGAGCTTTTCGGTGTCGCCCGCTGCGGCCACGGCGCCGACAAAGGCGCCGATGGAACAGCCGCTGATGACCTGGGGTTCGATGCCGGCGCGCGCCAAGGCGCGTAATACGCCGATGTGCGCCCACCCCCGGGCGGAGCCGCTGCCGAGGGCGATGCCGATGCGGGGCGGACGTTTCATGGGGCGGGCTTGGGATGTGGGCGCGCCCGGGCCGGCGTGCGGCCGGGACCGGGCGAAAGGGCTTTACACGGGTTCCGCGTAGAGGTCGTGTACATCGCAGTCGGTGATGCGCACGCGGGCAAACTCGCCGGGTTCGAGATCATCGCCAGCGGGGATGATGACGAGGCCGTCGATCTCGGGGGCGTCACCGGGAGAGCGGGCGAGCGCGCCCTCCTCGTCGATCTCGTCCACCAACACGGTCATTTCGCGGCCGATGAAGCGCTCCAGCCGCTCGGTGGAGATGTCTTCCTGGAACTCCATGAGCTGGATACGGCGCTCTTCACGAATTTCGTCGGGGACGGCGCCCGGCAGTTCGTTGGCCGCCGCGCCTTCAACAGGCGAATAGGCAAAGGCACCCACGCGGTCGAGCTTGGCTTCCTCGAGGAACTGCAACAGCTCTTCGAAATCCGCGTCGGTCTCGCCGGGGAAGCCGGTGATGAAGGTGGAGCGGATGGTGAGATCGGGGCAGATTTCGCGCCAGCGGCGTACCCGTTCGAGGTTGTTTTCGGCGCTGGCCGGACGCTTCATGGCCTTGAGGATGCGCGGGCTGGCATGCTGGAAGGGCACGTCGAGGTAGGGCAGGATCTTGCCGTCGGCCATCAGGGGGATGATGTCATCCACGCTGGGGTAGGGGTAAACGTAGTGCAGGCGCACCCACACGCCCAGGTCACCAAGGGCGTTGCACAGGTCGTAGAGCTTGGTGCGCATGGGCTTGCCGCCCCAGAAACCGGTGCGGTACTTGGTGTCGACGCCGTAGGCGGAGGTGTCCTGGGAGACGACCAGCAGTTCCTTGACGCCGGCCTTGACCAGGTTTTCGGCCTCGCGCATCACATCGCCGATGGGCCGGCTGACGAGGTCGCCACGCAGGGATGGGATGATGCAGAAGGTGCAGCGGTGATTGCAGCCTTCGGAGATCTTGAGGTAGGCGTAGTGATCCGGCGTGAGCTTGATGCCCTGGGGGGGAATCAGGTCGATGAAGGGGTCGTGGGGCTTGGGCAGGTGCTTGTGGACCTCATGCATGACCTCTTCGGTGGCATGGGGGCCAGTGACGGCGAGCACCTGCGGATGGGCCGCCATGACGACATCGTCCTTGGCGCCGAGGCAGCCTGTCACGATGACCTTGCCGTTTTCGGCGAGGGCTTCTCCGATGGCATCAAGCGACTCTTCCACGGCAGAATCGATGAAGCCGCAGGTGTTGATGACCACCAGGTCGGAGCCTTCGTAGGAGGGAGAGATCTCGTAACCCTCGGCCCGCAGGCGCGTGAGGATGTGCTCGGAGTCGACCAGTGCCTTGGGACAGCCGAGTGAGACGAACCCCACCTTGGGGGCGGCGAGCTTGGATTGGGTCATGCGTTCAAAACCTGTGGGGATAAAGTGCAAGGGCCGCGTCGATTGCGCGGCCCCGTTTTGTTATTTCTTGGGAGTGGGTGGCGGTGCGGTGTCGGGCGTTGGCGCAGCGCTCTTGTCACCGGACAGGCCAGGGGTGAAACCGGGAAAGGTGAAGCCCGAGAACAGATTGCGGGTCTGGCTGTCGAGCTGCTCCTGCATCTGGGCGTACATCTTTTTGCTTTGCTCCATGTAGGCACCCATCATGCTTTGCATGGCAGGCCCCTGGAAATTCAGAAACTGAGCCCAGAGGTCTTTATTCACGGTGGCATTCTCACCGTATACCGAGCGAACCTGCTCCTGGAGCTTGGCCTGCATGTCGGTGAAAGCCTTGATGTTGTTCTCCAGATACTTCCCCATCATGCCCTGCATGGCATTGCCATAGAAGCGGATCATCTGGGAAAGGAGGTCGCTGGTGAACATGGGAGCGCCACCGGCTTCCTCTTCGAGGATGATTTGCAGCAGGATATTGCGGGTCAGGTCTTCACCGCTCTTGGCGTCGACAACCTGGAAGGTACCGTGTTCGAGGACGAGTTCCTTCACGTCTGCGAGCGTGATGTAGGAGCTGGTCTGGGTATCGTAAAGGCGGCGGTTCGGGTACTTTTTTATCAGGCGAATCTGATCGGCCATTCGTGTCTTCTCCTTGGCGATGGAATTCGCCATCACCGATTATACTGCGGTGCGCAAAAAAAAACCCTGTCCCGGTGCGGGTTTACCGTGACGGGTGTTGCAGGATGATGCAGATGCTGCCAACCCGGACGGGCGCCTGCGCCTGAACGAATCCAGCCCTGCACGAAGACCCTGCCCAGAAGACAAAACCCCGCTATTTAGCGGGGTTTTGTCTCATGCGCGATGCAACTTCAGATTACTGGTAGTACAGGCCGCCGTTCACGTTCAGGGTGGCGCCGGTGACGTAGCCAGCCAGATCGGAAGCGAGGTAGACCACGGCTGCGCCGATTTCTTCCGGCTTGCCAAGACGCTTGACGGGCACGGTGTCAATGATGGCGTTACGGACTTCTTCCTTGATGGCCATGACCATGTCGGTGCCGATGTAGCCCGGGGCGATGGCGTTACAGGTGACGCCCTTGGTGGCCAGCTCGGCAGCCAGGGCCTTGGTGAAGCCAATGACGCCAGCCTTGGCGGCGGAGTAG
>JAEUNV010000150.1 GCA_016790385.1 Zoogloea sp. | reverse complement strand
ATGCCGGCTTCGAGCTGAAAGAGGGCGGTGAGCCCGTTGCGCAGGTCGCGGCTGCCCTTCAGACCGATGCGGCTCTCCGACTCCAGACCGCTGGCCAGCTCCGACTTGTGGCCGGCAAAGCGCGTGCCGGCCTGGGCCGCGTAGGCACCGTTTTGACCGCTGCGGCTGAGAAGGCCGCCGTCCAGGGTGCCGTAGATGGACAGGCTGCCCTTGTCGCCATCCACAAGCGTGAAACCGCCTTCAGCGGCAGCAAGAGGGGAAAGGCAGGCGAGCAGGGCCGCGCCGGCACAGAGGGGTGCGTGGAATGTGATGTTCATGTTTGTTCCTGTTCTTGCGGATGCGCGGCAGCCGCACGCGCCCAGCGCTCCGGGAGGGGTGCCGTGCTGCGGCTGCAAGCGACCGTGGGGGATCTGCGCTTCGGCGATCAGCCGAAATGAATGACCGGCTTGATGATGCCGTCGGCCTTGGTGGTCATCATGTCCAGGGCCTTCTCGATCTCCGAGAACTGGAAATGATGCGTGGTGAGCCGGGTCGGATCGACGCGGCCGCTTTCGATCAGGCGCATCAGTCGGCCCATGCGCTCGCTGCCGCCCGGGCACAGCAGGGTCGTGATGGTCTTCTCGCCCATGCCCACGCCCCACTCGGCGCGGGGGATGTTGACGGTGTCACCGTGGCCGAAATAGCCGATGTTGGAGATCACGCCGCCAGCGCGGGTGGCCTTCACGCAGTTCTCGAAAGTGGCCTGGGAGCCCAGCGCATCCATGGCCGCGTCGGCACCGTGGCCACCGGTGAGGCGCATGATCTCGGCGATGGGGTCCTGCTCCTTGAAGTTGATCACCACGTCCGCCCCGTACTGGCGGGCCAGCTCCAGGCGCGAGGGCACGCAATCCACGGCAATCACCAGCCCGGCCCCGAGCAGGCGGGTGCCGGCCACGGCCATCAGCCCCACCGGCCCCATGCCGAACACCACGCCCGAGCCCCCCAGCGGAATACGGGCGTTCTCGGCCCCCTTGAAACCGGTGGACATCATGTCGGTGGTGTAACAGGCGGCCTCGTCCGACACCCCGTCGGGAATCAGCGCCAGGTTGGCCTCGGCATCGTTTACATGGAAGTACTCGGCCATGTTGCCGTCCTTCTGGGCGGTGAACTTGTAGCCCCCCAGCATCACCTGGCACTGGGAGGTGAAACCGCGCTGGCAGTTCTCGCACTTGTAGCAGGGCGTGATGGCATTCACCGCCACCCGCTGCCCGACGCGGAAGCCCTTCACCGCGCTGCCCAGCTCGTGGATCACCCCCACGGCCTCGTGGCCCAGCACCCGGTCCTTCAACTCGCCGAGCCCACCCTCGATGGTGTGGCAATCGGAAGTGCACACCATCGCCACCGTCGTCCTGACGATGGCATCGTTCGGCCCGGCCACCGGAACCGGTCTTTCCATTACGGCCACATCATGCAGACCGCGCATCACCAGCGCTTTCATCGTCTTCGCCATATCGCTCCTCCGTATGTCTTGAAACGGGACGGCGCACGACACGGCCCCCTCCCGCCAAGCAGTTGTTATTGGACTCAAAGACTTCCCGCAGGACGGAAAGCCGCAGGGCGAACCGCAAACAACGTGCCAACGGGATATGCAGGACAAGAAACACAAGCCCCACAAGGGCTATGGAGGGAGGAGGATGCACAAGTGCCCAGGGTCAGGCATCCGATATTGCAACGCTGGAGTCCGGCAGCGTTCGGCTTTCGAACTGCAGACGTCAACAGGCGGCAGGCCCGATCCAGGGGACCGGGCCTGCCGGGCACAAGGCGAACGAGGCCCTGACGGCGCTCGAGCGGCTCGCCTTGCCGAGCCGCGATCTGGTCAGGACAGGCGGCGCATCAGCAAGGCCAGCAAGCCGACGCCGGCCAACAGCAGCGTGTAGG
>JAEUNV010000118.1 GCA_016790385.1 Zoogloea sp. | reverse complement strand
TGGGCTCGGCCAGTGCGTTGCGGTTGGCTTTCAGGTCACCAAGGCTGATGTAGGCGCTTTGCATGGGGGCGGCTCCTTGTCTCTGTTCGGGGGGACGTATAGGTCTCGTTTGAGGGACAAGTAGCCAGATCCATGCCAGGGCATATTTCCTTTTCAGATCATTGACTTGCGTAACTCACGGAAAAAATGTGGAATGTCGCGGTCGAGACAATCGTCGGCGTCCGGAAGGGGGCATGTCGGGCTTGCGACAAATCGGACAGTGGCGATGGGAGCGTTACGGACGCCCGTAACGGCGCCGGGAGGATGGGCTGTGCGGCCCGCTCAAGCCGGGCGGTGCATCACCGGATGCCCGATGACGGGGATGCGTGTGGTCACCCGGCGGAAGGCCGGGCGCGGGGGTCAATCAGCCGGGGCGAGTTCGACCCGGTTGCGGCCCTTTTCCTTCGCCCGGTAGAGGGCGGCATCGGCACTTGCCATCAGCGCCTCGAGGTCGATGAGCGACCCCGCGGACGACGCCACGCCGACACTGACGGTGACCGGCGACGCATCGCACGCCAGGTCATTGAGCACCGCGAGACGAAGCTTCTCCGCCACCAGGGCCATCTGTTCAAGCGTGGTGTTGGGGGCGATCACGATGAACTCCTCACCACCCCATCGGCACACCAGATCGGCGCCCCGCACGGCGCCCTTCACGGCCCGCCCCACGTCCTGCAACACCCGGTCTCCGGTCAGGTGGCCGTGGAGGTCATTGATGGTCTTGAAATTATCGATGTCGATGAAGGCGAGCCCCAGCGGAAGCCCCAGACGCTGGCAAAGCTCGGTCTGGGACTTGAGGAAGGTGGTGCCCTGGTAGCGGTTGGCGAGGCCGGTGAGCATGTCGCTGGAGGCCAGCATCTGCAACTGCTGCTCCATGTGCTTGCGGGTGCTGATGTCCTGCACCATGCCGACCACCCGGATGGGCTCACCATCGGGGCCGTACTCACATACGCGGCCCCGATCCTGGACCCAGATGTAGTGGCCGTTGCGATTGCGGATGCGGTATTCGGCTTCGAAGCGGGAACGCTTGCCCTTGAGATGCGCCTGAAGAACGGCCATCACCCCGGCGGCGTCATCCGGGTGGAGGTTGTCGCTCCAGGTTTCGAGCACCGGCGCCATTTCGTCCGGGCCGTAACCGAGCATGCGCTTGAGCTGCGGGCTGAAGAACAGCACGCCGGTGGGGACTTCCCAGTCCCACAGGCCATCAACAGCCTCGTTGAGTGCAAACCAGAGCTGCTTCTCACGGCTCGGCGTGCTGTCTTCCAGGGCCACGCGGCGGGTGATGTCCCGGGCCACCGACAGGAAATAGCCCCTGCCCTCCAGCTCGAAATGGGTCGTATTGACCTCCACCGCAAGCTCATGCCCTTCCCGGTGACGGTGCCGGCCGATGAACCGGAAGCATTCGGTGTCGCGGATCGCCGCCGCGATCTCCGACCACTGGGGCAGCCCGTGAACGTCCATCTGCAGGCTGAGCACACTGTGATCGAGCACATCATCGCGGCTGAGGCCAAGGCTTTCCCAGGCCTTTCGGTTGGCCCATATGATCCGCGAGGACTCCGGATCGATCAGATAAACCGCGTCCGCAAGCTGATCGAAGAGCACTTCCGCCGCTGGAAAGCAG
>JAEUNV010000089.1 GCA_016790385.1 Zoogloea sp. | reverse complement strand
ACCGAAAATGCCGGTCAGGATCACGAAAACCGCGGTCAGGGAAGCCAGACCGCCGAGGCGTTCGGCAATGCCCATGGCAATCGGTGTGGTGACCGATTTCGGCGCGAGCGAGGCGAGGGTGGGCCTGGTCGCCCCCAGCAGCGCTCCGATGGCGTAGGCCGACAGGGCTGCCGTCAGGGAGCCCACGACCAACGCAATCGTCAGCGGCCCGGCCATGCTCACCAGCCGTTTGAGCTGGCCATGGAGAGGAATGGCCAGCGCCACCGTGGTTGGGCCGAGGAGGAAGTGTACGAACTGGGCGCCATCGAAATAACGTGAGTAGGGAGTGCCGGTCAGCAGCAGCAATGTCACCAGGAGGCCGACGGAAATCAATACAGGATTGACAGCCGGGTGGCCTCCCGCCCGTCTGTGCAGGGCCAATGCCAACAGATAGGCGGCAAGGGTGAGGGTGAGCCAAAGCAGGGGTTGAGCCGAGAGATAGACCCAGATTTCGGTCATGGTGCCGCCGTTCATTGTTCGCGTCCTGTGCGCTGACGGGTCAGGAGGTGCAGGGTCAGGCCTGTTGCGAGGAGACCCAGCACCGTACTGATGATGAGGGCGAAAAAGATCGGCCAGGCTTCGTCGGCGAGTCGTCCCGCGTGGAGCATGACACCGGCTCCTGCTGGCACGAACATCAGCGACAGGTGCTGTAGCAAGGTGCCCGAGGTGTTGCGCAGCGCCTGGTCGGGGCCGCCCCGTATTACGAGCCATACCAGCAGCATGGCCATGCCGATGACCGGGCCGGGGACGGGCAGATGCAGGGCCGCGCGCAGGGTTTCGCCGCCGAGTTGGAAGGCAAGCAGGAGGGCGATGGCTTGGATCATGGTGAGTACTCAAGAAAAAGGCCGTGCAGCGCACGGCCTTCCTTCACAGATCGATGCAATCGATCACTTTCTGGCCTTGGCACTGGCGCTACGGGCAGCCTGCATGAAATTGTCGAAGCGGTTTTCGGCCACCGAGAACCACTGCAACTGTTCGTCGCGGAATTTCTTCCAGGCTTCGTAGATTTTCTTGAACTTCGGGTTGCTGGCGGCGGTTTCCTCATAGAGTTCGTTGGCGGCCTTGTAGGCGGCAGCCATGATCTCATTGGGGAAGGGGCGCAACTGGGTGCCGGAACCGACCAACTGCTTGAGGGCGGTCGGATTCTTGGCGTCGTAGCGGGCCTGCATTTCCGCATGGGCGTAGAGGCAGGCGTCTTCCAGGATGGTCTGGTATTCCTTGGGCAGGGACGCCCACTGTTTGGCGTTAACGTAGAGGGAGATCTGCGGGCCGCCTTCCCAGAAACCCGGGTAGTAGTAGTACTTGGCCACCTTGTTGAAACCGAGTTTCAGATCGTCGTAGGGGCCGATCCATTCAGCGGCGTCAATGGTGCCTTTCTCAAGGGCGGGATAAATGTCGCCACCTGGGATCTGCTGGGGTACCACGCCAAGCTTGGCGAGTACCTGACCGGCAAAACCGCCGCAGCGGAACTTGAGGCCCTTGAGATCGTCCAGGGTCTTGATCTCCTTGCGGAACCAGCCCCCCATCTGGGCACCGGTATTGCCGCAGGGGATGTTGTGGATGTTGTAGTCCTTGAAGAACTCGCGGAACAGCTCAAGGCCGCCGCCTTCCATCATCCAGGCGGTTTGCTGGCGGCTGTTGAGGCCGAAAGGCACAGCTGTGTCGAAGGCGAAGGTGGGGTCCTTGCCGATGAAGTAGTAGGAGCAGGTGTGGCCGACTTCGACCGTACCGTCCTTGACCGCATCCATCACGCCCGGCCCCGGGACGATCTCGCCTGCCGCAAAGACCTGGATCTGAAACTTGCCACCCGTGGCCGCCGCCACCCGCTTGGCCAGCACGTCGGCGCCGCCGTAGATGGTGTCGAGGGATTTCGGGAAGCTGGAGGCGAGGCGCCACTTGATGGTGGGCAACTCGGCGGCCAGCACGGGTGCCGCCACTGCGCCAGCGGCAACGCCGGCACTGGCTTTCTTGATGAATGAACGTCGTTCCACTTTGTCTCCTCTTGGAATCGCTTGGAAAAAGGGTGAATCGATTATTCAGGAGCACCCTGACCCCGCACAGTCAGGAAAACCCTATCCCGCCCGGACTTTCTTGGCGATACAGACCCGGTTTGCGGCACTTTTCCATGTGCCCGGCGCGGACCGCGATGCGGCCACGGGTGAGCATTGCCGGTCCAGGCGAAAGGCGAGGACTGTGTCCGTGGGGCCGGGTCAGGCGCCGGCCACGGTCATGCGATCCACCAGGATGGAGCCGCAATGCTTGGAGCCACGCACCAGAACGTCGGAGCCAATCTCCTGGATGCCCATCAGCATGTCCTTGAGATTGCCCGCGATGGTGATCTCGTGCACCGGGTACTGGATTTTGCCGTTTTCGACCCAGAAGCCGGCGGCACCGCGGGAGTAATCGCCGGTGACATAGTTGACGCCGTGTCCGAGCAGTTCCGTGACCAGCAGACCCCGATCCATCTGCTTGATGAGGCCGTCCAGATCATATTGGCCTGGTTTGACCAGCAGATTGTGACTGCCTCCCGCATTGCCGGTGGTTTGCATGCCGAGCTTGCGGGCCGAGTAGGTGCTGAGGAAATAGCCTTGCAACACGCCGTCGATGATGACTTCGCGGTCGTGGGTGGCCACGCCGTCGTCGTCAAACGGACTGCTGGCGAAGGCCTTGGGCAGGTGCGGTCGCTCGCTGATCTGGATGTGCGGGCGGAACACCGCCTTGCCCAGGCTGTCGAGCAGGAAGCTGGATTTGCGGTAAAGGGCGCCGCCGCTCACCGCGTGCACGAAGGCGCCGATCAGGCCGGCGGCGAGGGGTGCCTCGAAAAGCACAGGCACCTCGCAAGTGGGGATCTGGCGCGCACCGAGGCGGGCAAGGGCGCGGCGGGCCGCGAAGGTGCCGATTTCTTCGGCGTCAGCCAGCTCGGCGGGGTCACGCTTGGATGAATACCAGTCATCCCGCTGCATGTCATCGCCTTCACCGGCAATCACGGAGCAGGAGAGGGCGTGACGGGAGCTGGCGTAACCGCCCATGAAACCGAGGCTGTTGGCCGAGATGAAATGGGCTTCCTGCATGGATACGCTGGCGCCATCCGAATTGCGGATCTCCGGGCTCACGGCAAAGGCCGCCCGCTCGCTGCGGCGGGCCAGTTCGATGGCTTCCTCCGTTGACAGCTTCCAGGGGTGGTGCAGGTCGAAGTCGGGGAAGTGCTTTGCCAGAAGGGCTTCTTCGGGCAGGCCGGCGGCGGGGTCGGGGGCCGTAAAGCGGGCAATCGAGACGGCTGCGTCAACCGTGGCCTTGAGGGCGTCCTTCGAAAAGTCGGAAGTGCTGGCATAACCGCGCTTCTGACCATCGTATATGGTGACACCGACACCCTTGTCCCGGTTGTATTCGATGGTGTCCACCTCGTCCCTGCGGACACTGACCGACTGGCCAAAGCCTTCGGAAATATCCACCTCGCAGGCTGTTGCGCCGCGCTTGCGGGCGAATTTGAGGATGTCCTCGGCGATGGTCTTGAGAGTGTCCTGACTGAAGCTGAAACGGTGGTCGGCCATGGCTTTGCGAATGGGGGCTGGGGCTAGAGGCTATAAT
>JAEUNV010000077.1 GCA_016790385.1 Zoogloea sp. | reverse complement strand
GGCAAGATGAGCAAGAGCGGCAAGCTCGGCGTGGTGGCATCCATCCCCATCCCCGAAGTGATCCGCAACATCAACGCCTTCACCCTGGGCGCCCGCAGCGTCAATCCCAAGGCCACCACCCGCGCCATCTGGGTGAATAGCTGGTTTGACCCGGGCAAGGAGCGCGAAGCCGCCCTGACCCTGATCGCCCAGGGTTCCGACGTGCTGATGCAGAACACCGACTCCCCCGCCGTGGTCCAGGCCGCCCAGGAGAAGGGCGTGCTGGCCTTCGGCTGGGATTCCGACATGAGCAAGTTCGGCGGCAAGGCCCACCTGGCGGCTTCCGTGCTGCACTGGGGCGTGATCTATAACAAGGTCGTCGGCGAAGTGCTGGACGGCACCTGGAAGAGCGGCGACATCTGGTGGGGCGTGAAGGAAGGCGCGGTGAATATCGAAGCCTTCGGCCCGGCCGTGCCCGCCGACGTGAAGAAGCTTGCCGAAGAGCGCCGTGACGCCCTCAAGGCCGGCAAGCTGCACCCCTTCACCGGCCCGCTGAAGGCCCAGGATGGCAAGGAAGTGCTGGCCGCCGCCAAGACCATGGGCGACCCGGAGCTGCGCAAGATGAATTTCTACGTGGAAGGTGTTGAAGGCACCATCCCCAAGTAAGTCCCCTTTCTCCTCGTGAAGCGGCACTTGGGCGCGGCTGCGGCTGCGCCCTTTTTATTTGGCAACTAAGATGCGGGTATTCCGCAGCCCACCCGGAGACCCCATGACCGCACCCGACCCCCTCGACATCGCCCTCGGCATGCCCAAGGCCGAACTCCACGTGCATATCGAAGGCACCCTCGAGCCTGACCTGGCCTTCGCCCTGGCGCGCCGCAACGGGATCACCCTGCCTTACCCCAACGAAGCCGCCCTGCGCGCCGCCTACGCCTTCGACAGCCTGCAAAGCTTTCTCGACCTGTACTACGCCTGCGCCGACGTGCTGCGCACCCGGGAAGACTTCTACGACCTGATGCTGGCCTATCTCAAGCGCGCCGCCGCCGACAAGGTGATCCATGTGGAAGTCTTCTTCGACCCCCAGACCCACACCGCCCGCGGCGTCCCCTTCACCACTGTGCTGGAGGGCCTGGAGGACGGCCTCGCCGAGGGGCGGGCGCGTTACGGCGTCTCCGGCCGGCTGATCCTGTGCTTCCTGCGCCACCTCAGCGAGGACGAATGCCTGGCCTGCCTGGACGAGGCCGAGCCCTGGCTGGACCGCATCCACGGCTTTGGCCTGGATTCTTCCGAGAAGGGCCACCCGCCATCCAAGTTTGCCCGCCTCTTCGCCCGCTGCCGCGCCCTTGGCAAGCCGGTGGTGGCCCACGCCGGCGAGGAAGGCCCGCCCGAGTACATCACCGAAGCCCTCGACCTCCTGGGCGCGGTGCGCATCGACCACGGCGTGCGCGCCACCGACGACCCCGCCGTGCTGGCCCGCCTGGCCCGGGACGGCATCCCTCTGACCGTCTGTCCGCTCTCCAACACCCGCCTGTGCGTGTTTGAAAAGATGAGCGACCACAGCCTGCCGCGGCTGCTCGCCGCCGGCGCCAAGGTCACCCTCAACAGCGACGATCCCGCCTATTTTGGCGGCTACCTCAACGCCAACCTCCAGGCCGTCCAGGACGCCTTCCACTTCGACACCGCCACCTGGTACCGCCTGGCCCGCAACAGCTTCGAAGCCAGCTTCGCCAGCGACGACGAGAAGGCCGCCTGGATCGCCCGGCTGGATGCGTATTTCAGGGCCACGGGCGTTGCGACGGGCTGAGCTCGGATCAGTCCAGGCCTCGTCACCTCTGACAAAGCGTGGACGGCAGCCCTTCTGTGAGGTCAAAGTCATCCTGCTTTCCTCCGTTTGACGCGTCGTCTGACGGTCGATACGGTCTCTGCTGTGTGGGCGACTACAGTCGCCGACACACGCGTCGATCACAGGCATGCCCTTGATCGACGTCCGCGGGCGACTGAAGTCGCCCCCACAGTCCTTCCTGCCGCCCTTCGCGCGTCCCCTGAACCCCTTCAGCTTCACTCATCGGGTGATTCGGCCAGTGGAGGGAAAGCCCGTGTCAGCATTGGGTTTGCGTCTGGTTCGGGGAGCACAACCGAGGAAAATAGGTTCATTCGACCCCGGATTCTGATGAAAGGCATGCCGATGATTCAACGGACTCAGGTCGAGTGAATTCGACACCACGGGAGGAGGTGAAGCCGCTGCCCGTGTGGGGGAGATCCCATTCGCTGTGGGTTGGTCAGTTGATGCAAAAAGCATGGACCGTGCCGCCCTCGCCCGGGATAATGCGGCCTCTCCTGTGACTTGAGGCGCCACCCTTGAACCTGAACGGACCCGTTTGCCCTGCTTGTGGTGGCAATCCTGTCAGCCTGTGGCGAAAGGCGTGTATCCGTCCGGGGCGCAACTTTGCTTGTCAGTCCTGCGGCGCGCCCCTACGTCTGGGCATGCCGGGCTTTCGGCAGCTCCTGCTGCCCGCATGTGTCGGAACGCTGGCCAGTCTTGCACCCGGCATCCTGATCTGCACCGGCATCCTCATTCTGGCAATAGGACTGCTTGCCCGAGAGGTGCCGGTGGAAGCCGCACCCGCGGACTCAACCGGTCCCAAGACCCGTCCTGCCCTTACCGCCTGGCTTCTTGGGATGATAGCCATGAGTGTGCTCGCACTCAGGGTGAATTTCTTCCCGGCGCCCGAAGTCGCCATGTCCGCGCTGGGCGCAGCCCTTTTCCTGTCATACGTGATGACCCGCTGGGTGGGGGCAACCGACGTCATCAAAGGCGAGCGAGTCCATCTCTACCTGCTTGGGTTTGTTCTCCTGGTCTTCCTGCACTACCTGCCTTTTGCCGCAGTGTTGCTAGCGTGGCCCGCCTATCAACTGGGGGAGACGCGTACCTTCAAGGCGCAGGTTTCCTTCAAGGGCGGCTCCCATCGCCTCGGCGCCTGCAAAACCCGGATCGAGCTGGATACCGAAGGCCTGTTTTCCAGGTGGAGCATTTGCCTGCCGGAGGCCCAGTGGGCTCCCCTCCAGAAGGGCGATGCAGTGGTCGTGACGAGTGCGTCCTCATGGCTGGGGGATTACGTGCTGCACGTGGGTCGGCAGGCATCGTCACATGGGGATGGGGCCGGCGTCGCGGGCCCAGTAAATCCCGGAAATTGATCAGACAAATTTATTAATCAATTCAAAGATTCTTGTATTCTAGGCGTCCGTCGATTTCGGTACGGTCTGTTCCACGTACTTTCTGTCCCAGACGAGTCGTCCGATGCCTACGCTCATTACACCGCGAGATCTTCCTACCTGGGTGCCAGGACAGATTGTTTCTGCCAGCGATGGGCTGGGCTGGAAGGATGTTGGGCACAGGGCCTATCTCTACACCGGGCTCGATGTGCCGATCCCGCCGATGGATCACTACATGGTGGTGCGCTACCGTAGCGGCCAGACCCCGATGGACCGCCGGGTGGAGGGGCGGTGGACACGCAAGCGCTGTACGCCAGGGGACTTCTCCCTTCTCACCCGCTCCGAGCAGTCCCACTGGCACTGGACGGAGTGCATCAACGTCACCCATACCTACCTCTCCGAGGCCCTGATGGCCCGGGTGGCCACCGACATCACGGATCGGCCCATTTCCGAAGTGCGCTTGCATGATGTGTTGCAGGCGCAAGATCCGGTGGTGACGGGCATTGTCGATGCCATCACCACCGAGGCGGAGTATCGGGGGATCGGAGGTGGTCTGTACGCCGAATCCCTGGCGATCCAGCTGGCGGTTAACCTTTTCCGAAAATATGCCCGGATCAGCTTCCGTGACGATGTGCCGCTGGGGCCTTTGCCTTTGAGCCGCATGCGTCGCCTGGACGAGTACCTGGATGCGCATCTCCACGAGGGTGTCACCATCGAGCAGATGGCCGATACCGTGGGGCTGGGGGTATGGACCTTCTCGCGGCATTTCCGGGCCACCACAGGACTGTCGCCCTACGATTACGTCACCCGGCGCCGTCTGGAGCGGGCGGTTCGCCTGTTGTCGACGGGGAGTCAGGCCATCAAGGAGGTGGCGGTCATGTGTGGCTTTGCCGACCAAGCGCACCTGACGCGGATGATGCGTGGGCGCATGGGCACCACGCCGGCACGTCTGCGCAAGGAAGGGTCGGTCTGAGAGGCCCGTGGGGTAGGCAAAAAGAGGGCGCACCAGCTGGCTCTGATGCGCCCGGGAAGGAAGGTGACTGACATGCTCCGCCCGGAGGCAGCGCAGTCATACGCTTCCGGAGAAGGTTAGGCGGCGAGCAGGGTCCGCAGATTGGCGTCTAGTTCGGCCAAGGCGTTGGCATCGGTGCCGAACAGGGCGAGGTGTCCGTCCATGCTGGTGATCGGGCGGAATTCACTGCCCGGTATCAATTGCTGCTCGGCCAGACAGTCGCTGGGCGGGAAGAACATGTCGTGGCTGATGGGCATCACAAAGGTCTTTGCCTTGATGTGCCCCAGAGCCTGGGCCAGGTCGCCACCCGTGTGACGGCTCACGTCGCCGCGCTGCCATTTCCACGCCATGCACAGCAGGTTGTTGGGGTCCATGGGGCCGAAGTAGCCGGTCATGAACTGATCGACGAAGGCGTCCATGTTCTCGAAGCCCAGTACCCGATGGCGGCCGCCGCGGAAGAACTCTGTGCTCCAGCCCATTACCGTCCACAACTTGGCATGGCGACGCAGGCCGGCGGCGACCTCGGCCGAATCGGCATAGGCGCCGCCCCGGAAGCCCGGATCGGTGGTGATGGCCTCCATCAGGGTGTCGGCAAAGACAAAGTCGTGCTCGGTATTACGGGCGGTGCCGGCGATGGGGGCTGCCCGTTCGACCATGTCCGGGTAGCGTACGGCCCATTCGTAGGTTTGCTGGGCGCCCATCGAGCCCCCCACCACCAGGGCCAGCCGCTGAATGCCGAAATGCTCGGTGATCAGGCGGTGCTGGGCGCGGACGTCGTCACCGATGCGCACGCGGGGAAACTTCGGGCCGGCGATCGGGGCAGGGGCGTTGCTCGGTGAGAGGGACAGCCCGTTGCCGATCTGGTTGACCACGATGATGAAGTAGCGCGCCGGGTCGAGGGCTTTGCCAGGGCCGATATAGACCTGCTCCATGATCTTGCTGGTGCCCGAGTACCAGGTCGGGACGAGGATGGCATTGTCCCTGGCAGCATTGAGCTTCCCATGGGTGGCGACGGCCAGGGTGCAGTCGTCCAGCACGCCGCCTTCCTCCAGTTCCAGCCGACCGATGCTGATGGTCTTGAAGGGGCCGTGGATGTCCTGGGTGTAATAGGTGTTCATTCTTGTGTCTCCTCCGGGGGTGGGCTGGCCGTCCGGTGACGGCCAGCCCTGGGGTGGGGATGCTCAGCGGGCGGTGTAACCGCCGTCGATGACCAGCTCGGCGCCGGTCACCCAGCGTGCTTCGTCCGAGGCCAGATACACGGCGCCCCAGGCGATGTCGTCGGGAGTGCCGGTGCCGCCCAGGGGATGCAGGGCATCCAGATGGGCTTTGGCGGCGTCGTGGGCCAGCCCGTTGTCGTGGACGTAGCGGTCTACCAGCGGGGTGAACACGAAGCCGGGGTGAATCGAATTTACGCGGATGCGCTCGCTGGCATAGAGCAGAGCGTCGTTCTTGGTCATGGTCCGCACTGCACCCTTGGCGGCGTGATAGGGCGGAATGTCGCCTCCACCGACGATCCCGTAGATCGACGAGATGTTGATGATCGAGCCGCTGCCGGCCTTCCGCAGATGGGGAATCACGTGCTTGGTGCACAGGAAGACCGCGGTCACATCCACGGCCATCACCCGGTTCCATTCGGCCAGGCTGAGCTGGTCGGTGGGCGTGTTCTCCCCCTCGATACCGGCGTTATTGACCAGCACGTCGATACGCCCGAAGTGGGCGGCGGTGGCCCGCATGGCCTCACTGACCCGCTCTTCGTCGGTCACGTCGCCCTGTATGAAAAGCGCCTTGCCGCCGGCGCCACAGATGTTATCCGCCACCACCTGACCCTGATTGTCACGGTCGAGAATGACAACCGCTGCTCCTTCTTCGGCCATGCGCCGGGTGATGGCCAGGCCAAGGCCGCTGCTGCCGCCGGTGATGACGGCGGTCTTTCCGGAAAGTCGATTCATGGTGCTCTCCTTTCTGTTCAGCGCATGGCGAAGCCGGGGTAGCCCTTGCTGGCCAGGTCGTCGCATTGGCTGTTGTAGTTGCCCACACCTCCGATGTACGAGAGCAGGCGGCGGGGTTTGCCGTCCACGTTGGAGCCCATGTACCAGGAGTCGGTCTTGACAACGAGGGTCTTGGCGGCGGTTTCGTCGTGGTGCTGCACCCAGTTGTCCTCGAATTCCTTGGTGGCTTCAATCACCTTCTTGCCATGCTTGCGGGCGTAGATGATGCAGTCGGTGATCCAGTCCACCTGTTGTTGCAGGCAAGTGGTCATGTTGCACAGGGCTGCTGACGGGGCCAGCGGCGCGCCGGTGGTGAACAGGTTGGGATAGCCATGCACCTGCAGGCCCATGGCGGTGCGGATCTCCTGGCTCCATTGGTCCTTGAGGGAGCGGCCGTCACGGCCGCGGAAGTCGATGCGGGTGAGGGCACCGGAGCCAGCATCGAAGCCCAGGGCGAGGATGATCACGTCCACTTCGTGCACCTTGCCGTCGGCGGTTTGCAGGCCTTCGGGAACGACCCGCTCGATGGGCACGGTGCTGCAATCCACGGCCTCAACGTTGGGTTGCAGGTACACCTCCAGGTACTTGTTCTCCAGGGGCACGCGGTGTGTACCGAAGCCGTACTCCGTGGGGATCAGCAGATCACACAGGTCTTTCCGGTTCTGCAGGCGCTCACGCATCTTGGCTCGGACGAACTTCGACACCTCCTCGCTGACCTCCTCATCCACGAACATCTCGGGGAAGGAGGCGAGCCACAGGGCCAGGGAGCCGTCGTTCCACAGGCGCTCCAGCACTTCGGTACGCTCTTCCGGCGTCTTCTCGGCCCAGGGGCCGGCGTCGAAGTCGTAGTCGAAGCCGGCAAACGTCGAGCGGACCCGCTTCTTCAGCTCGTGGAAGCGCGAGCCCCACTTCTCCCAGTCCTCCGGCGAGTACTTGGGGTTGTGCATGGGGATGACGTACTGGGGCGTGCGCACGAAGATCTTCATGGAGCCGACGTCGGGTGCGATGGTCTGGATCACCTGGATGCCGGTGGCGCCGGTGCCGACCACGGCAACCCGCTTGCCCTTCAGATCCACCGGTTCCTTGGGCCACAGGCCGGTGATGTAGAGCTCGCCCTTGAATGAAGCCTGTCCGGGGAAGCGTTCCACGATGGGGGCGGACAGCATGCCGCAGCAGGCGATCAAGAACTGGGTTGTCAGCTGCTCACCGTCCGCAGTAGTGACCCGCCACAGGTCGGCCTGCTCGTCATAGTGAGCCGAGGTGATCCGGGTGTTGAATTGGATGTCCTTTCTCAGATCGAGCTTGTCGGCCACGTGATTGAGCCAGCGCTCGGTTTCGGGCTGGGCCGGAAAGCGCTCCGACGGCTGCCAGGATTTGTACAGTTCCTCGGAGAACCAGTACTGGTAGATCTCGGCCTGGGAGTCGAAGCGCGCGCCGGGATAGCGGTTCCAGTACCAGGTGCCGCCCACGCCGGTGCCGGTTTCGAAGGCCCGCACCTTCATTCCCAGCTCCCGCAGGCGGTGCAACTGGTAGAGGCCGGCAACGCCAGCACCGATCACGAGGGCATCGAAATCCGTTGCTGCGGTCTGCTTGGCTGCGTTCTGACTTTGTGTGGTGCTCATATCGTCTCCTTCACATTCTTGTGCGGTGGGGTTGCCCCTTGGCCGGGGCGTCTGTGTTGGCACGGGCCGGTGTCTCGGTCGAGGCACTGGGGTCGTGTTGCGAAAGAATTTAGGGGTGGAGCCGACGGTGCATCTTGTCGATCCTTGGCGTTCTTTTGAATGAACCGTGAAAGCGCCATTCCTTTTTTGGGGCGCCATTCGGCCATCAACTAAATTTCCATTCGGTCAAGGCACTGGCCCGATTGGGGGAATAGAAAAATGCCGTTTCGGGACAGGTCGCTGCCGGTTTGGAACCGGCATTCCGGGCTATTCACGGCAGATTTGCCGCCGGGCGTTCGAGCGCATCAGACCGAATGCGCGGCCCCACCCAAAGGAGACCTTTGATGATTGGACAATCAATGCAGGCACTTGCCCGCAAATGCCCGGACACCGGCCCCCAAAACCGCCGTGCGGGCAGACGGCCAGGTGGAAGGCCTGTTGCACACATGTTGGCCGCAGTAGCAGTCACGTTTGCATCACAACAAGCGTGTGCCGTAAGCGTGGATGCCGGAGACTACGACTACGTGCCGGCCGGCACCCGGCTCGGCCTGCTCTACTACCAGTATTCAAGTGGTGACACCCTTTATGCCGGGGGGCACAGGGTTTCCGACAATGCGGGCGTGCGCGCCCAGGTGGGAATTCTGAGGGCGGTCAAGTACGTGGACATTGGCGGGATCACCGTTGCGCCCCAGTTCCTGCTGCCCTTCGGGTCCGTCCAGACGGCCGGCGATCTCGGGGGCGCCAGCGTGCGCAATGGTGTGGGTGACCTGATCCTGGCCAGTACCGTGTTTCTCTACAAGGATGAGCGTCGGCGCGTACTGGGGGTGACGCCCTGGTTGTGGCTGCCCACCGGGCAGTACGACCGCCATCGCACCCTCAACCCCTTTGGGGAAAATCGCTGGAAGTTCGCGCTCCAGGCGGCGGGTGTGCTGCCCCTCGGGGAGTCATTTACCCTCGATCTGGTGGGGGACGTGCAGTTCTACGGGGACAACCGGGATTTCGGGCCCGGCAGCCAGACCTTGAGTCAGCGGCGCAGCTGGGATCTTCAGTCACATCTGCGCTATCACCTTTCTCCGGCCACAGCGTTCAGCGTCAGCCTGTCCCAGCTCAGCGGGGGGGAGACCGAAGTGGACGGGGTGGCGCAGAACGACCGCCAGCGTCGCAGCCGGGCATCAATCGGGGCGTCGCATTTCCTTGCGCCAGGCTGGCAGGTGCTGGGCACCCTGGGCAAGGATCTCACGGTGGACAACGGCGTGCGTGAGGATGTGCGCGTCAATCTGCGTCTGCTGAACGTCTTCTGACACGGTTCCGGCCGGCACGGCCCTGCGGTCGGGGCCGGCCGTCCAGCGCGAGGAGAGCGCCATGGAGAGCTTGAGCGGTGCCTTGATCATGGATGCCGGCGGCGTCATGACCGACAGGCATCGGTTGATTGTTACCCGCGATTTTGACGAGTTGGAGGTCTTTACCCGGCGGGTGTATATGCCCTACCACGTTGCCCCCGGGGCCCGTTGCCTGGCTCCCGAAGCCGATTTGCACGCGGTGGCCGTCGGCCAGATGACTCTGAGCCGGTTTTCCTATGGCATACCGGTGCATCTGTCCGACTTCTTCCAGCAGGCGGGCGTGGGCATGGTGCTCACCACCATCCGGGGTGCGGCCCGGCACTGGAGCTCGGCGCGCACGGCGGTGGAGACGGGGGTGGGTGAGAGCTTTCTGGTGGATACCAGCCGTACCGACTATCAGGCGTCCTTCAACGAGGATCACCTCCAGGTGAATGTCACCTTTCCCCATGACTGCCTGGAGCGGCTCTACCTGCGCTGGGCCGGTCACCCTGCCGATGCGCGCCTGTGGACCACCAAGCTCGCCATCGGTGGCCGGGCGTCGGCCTGGAATGCCCTGCTCGAATACTGCTGCCGCTGTGTGGCCGAGTTTCCCCGCCAGGTGGCGGAAGGCCCCCTGGGGCGGCATCTCGAGGAGATGCTGGGGATGCACATGCTGATGGAGTGGAGCGCCCGGGCGGGTGTGCAACCGCATCCTTCCACGCCAGCGCCACGACAGGTGCGGCAGGCCGAACACTACATGCGTGAGAACGCCCGGCAAGCGCCGACGGTGGGCGAAGTCGCCCAGGCGGTGGGCGTCAGTGTGCGGGGCTTGTCCTCGGCCTTCCGTCACTTTCGCCGCACAACGCCCATGGCCTTCCTGCGTGAGGTGCGCCTCGATGGGGTTCGGCGGGCCTTGATCGCCGCGCCCGAGGGGGCCACGGTGGCGTCCATCGCCGAGCAGTGGGGCTACGCCAATCTGGGCGCCTTTGCTGCCCGCTTCCGGGAGCGCTTTGGCGAATACCCGTCAGCGCTGCTACGCAGTTCAATGCGCTGAAAGGGGCAGATCATCCCGCGGGCCTCCACTTCATTATGTTCATGGCGTGATACCGGTGATACTCACTCAAATCCCTGCCACAAGCATCAAGTAGAGGGTGCCCATGAACTCCGTCCGTCACCGGGTCGTCCAGGCGACCATCCTGATCCTGGCCAGCACGGCCGTCATCGCCCAGGACGCGGCCCGGCCCGGCCTGCGCGAGCGGTTGCGGGAGCGCATCGAGCAGCGCCGTGAGGCTGCGTCCGACACCCCCGCGGCCGGGACCACCGAGTACAGCCTGAACCACGGCGGGCTGACGCGGAAGTACCTGCTCCACATCCCCGCCCACCGCGACCCGGGCAAAGCCCTGCCCCTGGTCATCGCCCTCCATGGCGGTGGCGGGCACGCCGCGTTCATGGCCGACGACGCCCGCTACGGCTGGGTCGGCAAGGCCGACAGGGAAGGTTTTGCGGTGGTCTTTCCCAATGGTTACAGCAGGCTGCCCGGCGGACGTTTTGCCACCTGGAATGCCGGCCAGTGCTGCGGCGATGCCCGTGACAGGAACATCGATGACGTGGGCTTCGTGCGTGCCCTGGTGGCCGACGTGTGCCGCAAGCAGGCCATCGACCCGACCCGCATCTTTGCCACCGGCATGTCCAACGGCGGCATGCTGAGCCACCGCCTGGCCTGCGATGCCGCCGACCTCGTCCGGGCAGTGGCGTCGGTGGCCGGCACCGACGCCACGACCGCTTGCAAGCCCTCCCGCCCGGTGTCGGTGTTGCACATCCACGCCAGAGACGATACCCATGTGCTCTTTAGCGGCGGGGCCGGCAAGGACGCTTTCCGCGATCCGGCGAAGGTCTTCGACTTCGTCTCGGTGCCCGACACCATGTCCCGCTGGGCGGAGCGTAACCACTGCCAGCCGGCACCCCGGCGCGTCCTCGAGACGCCGGGAGCGTATTGCGAAGCCTATGCCGGCTGTGCAGACGGCACGCGGCTGCAACTCTGCGTAACGGAAGAGGGCGGCCACGCCTGGCCCGGTGCCGAGCGGGCGCGTCGTGGCAAGGCGCCGGCCTCCCAGGCCATTGATGCAAGCGACGTAATCTGGGCGTTCTTTGAAGCGGCGGCGCGCTGACTTGAACCCGGGCCTTTAACCCTGACTCTCAAGCGGTCTTTGACCTAGAATGGGTGAGTTAACCGCCGGAGAGCCCATGCCGTCTCATCCTCCACTCGCCGATCTGTTCCGTGCCCCGCGGGGCGGGGTTCTGTCGACGACGGGGAAAGGCGCTTGCCCGTGAGACGGAGCCAGCTCTCCCTGGCGACCGTGGTGATCGGCATCATCGTGATCATTGTTTCGGCCGCCCTCGCCATTGGCGGCACCATTGCCTATCGCTCCTACAGCGCACAAAAGTGGAACGAATTCCATGAGGCGGTTGATCTGGAAGTGGAGCGGCTGAGCATTGCGCTCACCCCGGCGATCTGGAACCTGGAGTTCTCCCAGATCCAGAAAGTCATGGAAAGCCTGATGAAAGATCCCCGCTACGCCGGCATCGCGGTGGACGTGGGCAATCGGCAGTTCACCCTCGGGCGCAACGCGGACGGCCAGGGTTTCAGCGCCACCACGCCTCCCCCCATCGCCGGCGCGCTGGTGCGGCACCGCCCCATTCGCTATGCCGATCAACCCGTGGGCATTCTCACGCTATATGCCACTTCGGCCAAAGTTGAAGCCGATCTTCAGCAGGCGCTGATCTTCCTCATCGTCCTTGCCCTGCTTTTCGACCTGCTCATCAGCGTTGCGCTTTACCTCTCCTTGTTGCACCTGGTGATCAAGCCCCTGCGCCAGGTGGAGCGCTACGCCGGCGAAGTCGCCCTCGGAAGGATCGCCACGCCGGAATTCAGCCAGCTTGAGCTCCTTGGCGAGTTGAACCGGCTCACCGCATCCATCGATACCCTGCTGCGCCAGCTGGGCCAGCGCAACGTCGAGCTGATGAAGTCCTCTGAGCATTTCAAGACGGTCATCCGCCTGCTGCCCATTCCCCTGATTCTCTATGACGAAAACGAAACCAATCTGTACGTCAATGAGCGCTTTGTGGCGACCTTCGGCTACTCCCTGAACGACATTCCCGATTCGGCAAGCTGGTACAAGCTGGCCTATCCCGACCCTGAGTATCGGAAGGAGGTCATCGCCACCTGGCGCCAGGAGAGAGCCGATGCCCAGGTGGCGCATCGCGCCATCCGTGCCCTGCCGTACCGGGTCCAGTGCCGGGATGGCACCACCAAGTTCGTGGAGATCGGCGGCATCGTATCGGCGGGGGTGAGCATCGCCGTTCTGGATGACGTGACCGACCGGACCCTGGCGGACGCCGAGCTGCGCAGCTATCGGGAGCACCTGGAAGAAGTCGTCGCCACC
>JAEUNV010000069.1 GCA_016790385.1 Zoogloea sp. | reverse complement strand
CTTGGCGTAGTAGGGCGAGCTGGACAGGGTGCCGGGATAGAGACCGGTGAGGCCCTTGAGGGCAAAGGTGAAGCCGTCGGTGGCGTCGGCCTTGGCGGCGTAATTGATGGTGTAGGCGAGCAGACGGGTGGCTTCGGTCTGGCCCGCGGCGTCGATGCGCAGAAGGGTGTGGCCGAACATGGACGCCGGGCTGTTCACGTAGGCAGAGGGAAAGACCAGGGTCACGCCGGCGGGGTTGATCTCGGCGGTCCATTTTTCCAGACGTGGGCAGGGCTGCTCGGGCAACTGTGCGGGGCTGAGGGCGAGGCGCTGCCGTAACCAGTGATGGCGTGCCGGGAAGCGGCATTGGGGGTGCTCGTCGGGGGCTTCGGGTCGGGCCGGCTCGAACAGGCGGGCCAGGGTCGCGTCGAGTTCGGCCGCCGGGTTGCGGGCGCCGTCCGGGGCGTTGAAGAAGCCCTTATCGTCGGCCAGGCTGCGCAGTCGGCCGGTGATGGGGTAGGGCTCGTACTGGAGCAGGTCGGCCCAGGCCGGGTCATCGGCCAGACGCGCGTCGCGCGCTGCGGCCTGCGCATCGGCCAGGGTGTCGGCCTGGGCGGAGGGCGCAGCCAGGCTCAGGCTCAGGGCGGTGCCTAGGGCGATTAGTGTTTTCATGGGTGGGGCGGGTGCAAAAAGAAAAAGCCCTGTGCAGGCACAGGGCTTGGCGTGGCGCGGGTCGGGGAAGGTCCGGCGGCCCGCAGCCCCGTCGCTTACACCGCGTCGGCGTACTTGGCCAGGCGGGCGTCGGACTGCAGGGCAGCCTTCAGCTGGGAGGCGATGGTTTCGGCGGAGTCGACCGAGGCGAAGATCTCGGCGTGACGGGCCTTGGTCAGGCTGACGAAGGCAGCCTTGTCCTGGGCGTCGATCTTCAGCAGGGCTGCCAGCGCATCCAGGGTTTCGCCCTGGCCGGAGGCGGCGTCGCGGGCGAGCTGCGATTTGTTGCCATCGATGAACATGGCGGTCTTCCAGGCGGAGGTGACGACGCCATCCTGGGAGCAGCCGAGGGTGCCGGAGGTGATACCGAAGGTCTGGTTGCCAAAGGTGCCGTTGGTGGTGACGGCGAGAACCTGCGGGGCGACGCCCTTTTGACCTTCGAAAACCTTGGAGCCGAGGCCACAGGAGCCGACGTTGTTGGCGGCGGCGAAAGCGGTCACGGGCAGGAATACGACCAGCGGAAACAGCAGTTTTTTCATGGTGCTTACCCTCAGTCTAAGTTTGTTTGATGGCAGATGCCTGGAGCGATGCCGAGGGAATGGTAGCGCGTTCGCACGTTGCGGCAAGGCTTTGCGGCGCGGTGGGTGTTGTTTTTCTGCACAGGACCGCACAGGGTCGGTCAGAACAGATCCACAGCCCCCGCGTCGACGCCGGTCTGGCGCACGGATTCGAAACGGATTTCCTCGGCGGAGCGGTTTGAGGCATGCAGCAGTTCCGCCAGGATGGTGTTGCGCCGCTGAATGCGGGCGAGGCCGTCGCGTTCTGCCACGTCCCGATGCACATTGAAAAAGCCGTGGGCGTACTCGCTCATGAAGTCGGTGTGCTGGCGCAACTTGCCGAGGAGCTGGCTCACGATGTCCTCGAACTGCATTGACAGCACGCCCTGCATGACCAGCCGGTGGATGGCCGCCGAGACTTCATTGATGCGCCGGGACTGCTCGGCGGCAAGAGTGGTCAGATCCTGCATTTCGCGGCCCATCGCCGTGACGCTGGCCTGGGAGGCCTCTGCCTTGCTGACGTCGGTGGACGCGGAGACATCCACGGCGCTGCCCACGTCATTGATGGCGGTGTGGATTTCGGCCAGCAGGGTATCGATCTGCGCGCTGAATTTCTCGGTGCGCTGGGCCAGCTTGCGCACTTCGTCGGCAACCACGGCGAAGCCGCGTCCCGCCTCGCCAGCCCGGGCGGCTTCGATGGCTGCGTTGAGGGCCAGCAGTTCGGTCTGGTTGTTGATCTGGCTGACTTCGGTCATCAGCCGGCTGACGGCATCGACCTTGCTGCGCATGGTCGAAAAACGCTCGGCAATGTCGGCGCCGCTGCCCTTGAGCTGGTGCACGGTGCTGACGAAAGCATTGAGGGTGTCGCGGGTTTCCTCGGCAAAGCGGGTCAGCCCGCTATTGCGGGCCGAGTTCTCCTGGGCACCCGCGAGGGCGAGGAGTTCATCGGCCAGATGGCGGAGCGATTCGGACTGAGCACTGTTACTGCCGGTGAGGCTGCGATTGAGATCGCCCAGGGCGTTTGAGAAGACCTCCTGGATCTGGCCCAGGGATTCCTGCAAGCGCTGGTATTGCTGCTCGCTGCTGCCCGCGATGCGTTCGCACAGGGTGTCGTACTCCTGCACGCTGCCGTTGATCCTCTCGCGCTGCAATTGCTGGTTGCGCCGTGCCTGGGCGCGGGCCCGATGGCTGATCGCGGTTGCGGCCAGCAGGGACAGGATGGTTCCCGCGCCCAGGGCGTAGGCCAGCCATTCGGGGCCATGAAAAGCGGTGGCCATGATGCTGGCGATGGACAGGGCGATGCCCGAGAGGGTTGCGACGTCGTCGGCGCGGAGGGTCGTGGCGTGCATAGGCAGAAACGGTTACGGACGGGGCCATTTCTTAACGGCGGTGCCTGACGCGACTTGATGATTGATTATGACAAGAATCACAATTTCACAGGAACTAGGTCGCTTTTTCGGGGAGCACTTTGCCGGGGTTCATCAGATTCAGAGGGTCCAGGGCGGCCTTCAGCGCCGCCATCACCGCTACGCCTTCGCCATGTTCGGCGAGCAGGAAGTCCTGTTTGCCGATGCCGATGCCGTGTTCTCCGGTGCAGGTGCCGTCAAGCGCCAGCGCGCATTCCACGATGCGCCGGCCAAGCGCTTCGGCGGCTTCCACCTGGGCCGGGTCGTCGGGGGTGGTGAGGATGA
>JAEUNV010000045.1 GCA_016790385.1 Zoogloea sp. | reverse complement strand
CTGGTTATCAATACCGGTGTCGCAAACGCCGGTACGGGCGAGCAGGGCCTCGCCACGGCGCGTGCGAGTTGTGAGGCTGTCGCGGCTTTGCTGGGCGTTCAGGCGAATCAGGTCTTGCCGTTTTCGACGGGGGTGATTCTTGAGCCGCTGCCCGTGGACAAACTGGTTGCGGGGCTTCCCGGTGCCCAGGCTGCGCTGAAGTCTGACGGCTGGTACGAGGCCTGCCATGGCATCATGACCACCGATACGGTGCCCAAGGCCGCGTCCCGTCAGGTGAGCATCGGGGGCAAGACCGTGACCCTGACCGGTATGTCCAAGGGGGCCGGCATGATCAAGCCCAACATGGCCACCATGCTCGGTTTCCTCGCGACGGATGCCGACGTGGCGCAGCCGCTGCTGGATGCTCTGGTCAAGGAGGCGGCCGATGCGTCCTTCAACAGCATCACCGTCGATGGTGATACCTCCACCAACGACAGCTTCATTCTGATGGCCACCGGTCAGGCGGGCAATCCGACCCTAAGTGATTCCCGTTCCGCCGATTACGCAGCCTTCCGTGCGGCCGTGCTGGACCTTTCCATCTGGCTCGCCCAGGCCATCGTCCGGGATGGTGAGGGGGCCACCAAGTTCATCACACTGCGGATCGAAGGCGGCAGAAGCCGCGAGGAATGTCGCAAGGTCGGCTATGCCATCGGCCATTCGCCCCTGGTCAAGACGGCGTTCTTTGCCTCCGACCCCAACCTCGGACGTATCCTGGCGGCCATCGGCTACGCGGGAATCGATGATCTGGACGTCTCGCGGCTGCGGGTGTGGTTGGGGAGTTCCGCCGAAGAAGTGCTGGTGGCCGAAAACGGGGGGCGTGCCGAGTCCTATCGGGAAGAGGCGGGGGCCCGCGTAATGAAGGAGGCGGAGATCACCGTGCGGGTGGACCTCGCACGGGGGGACGTGGCATCCACGCTATGGTCCTGCGATTTTTCCTACGATTACGTGAAGATCAACGCCGATTACCGCTCCTGACACAGCCCTTGATAGGTCTGTCCGATCTGAAGGCGCCTGCAACGGGCGCCTTCTTGCATTTTGCACTTCCATGGTGAATCGGGCCTATTGATGTCATGCGCGGTAAGGCGCTATGGCTCATCGCTGAACAGCTTGGAGGGCGACCTGCCCGTGTGCCGCATCGTGGGGTGCAATGCGCGCATGGAGCCAGTCCAGCTCGCATTGCACCAGGAGGCTTTCCTTTTCCGCGCTGTCCATTTGCCGCGAAAGCTGGCAGCGCTTGGGCTGAAGGGCTGGGCCTGCCTGACGGAGCTGCTGGATGAGGGTCAGGAACGCATCTTCATGGGGTAGGCCTGCCCGCAGGTGCAAGGTGCTGGCAAGCAGGTAGGACGGCACGTCGGCTGAGGAGGCCAGCCGCTCGTGGGGGTGTTCCGGACCGATTTCGTAATCGAGCTGAGCGATGGACATTGACTTGCGCAGCGCCTCGATCTGCTCAACCCAGCGTACCCGATCAATCGGACGGTCCAGGCCGGCGGTGCGTATTTGCGCAAGACGGACCAGCGCTACGCGACTCTGCCGGGCCGTATGCTCGGCGTCGGCGAGCCGGCGTTGGACGTCGGCCAGGGTCTGCGCTGCGGAGCGCGCCCTGCCTTCTGCGGTGGCAAGCAGATGGCGGCTGCCTGCCACCACGGCGATGCTGCCGGCCAGCAGCAGGATGCTGACCACGACAGGGATGCGCAGCCGAAGATAGGGGCGGACGAGGGGCGTCATGGTGGGCTCAGCGGCAGTTTGAGGCGGACTTCGAGCTGGGGTATCGAGTCGCCCGGCAGTGATTCCGACACGCGCAGGGGCTCGGAGCCGGAGGTTTCGGGTGGTTGGCGCAGGATTTCGATCCGAGCTCCCGGCACTGCGCCGAGGGCGGCCAGAAGGGAACGGGCCTGATCCACCCGCTCTCTCGTGCGATCGATTCCCGCCGGGAGATCGAAGCGGACTCGCAGGGTTTGGATGCCTGCCGGCGTTTCGGGTGGTTCAGGGATGACTGGCGTGATGCTCCATTCGACTTCCTGAAGTCTGAATCCATTCACCGGCGTAAGTGCCGCAGCGAGTTGGCGCAGGGCGGGTTCGGGCCCCCTGGCGCTGGCGGCCAGGGCTTGAAGGCTGTCCACGGTGTCTTGCAGATGAGCCAGTGGCAAGGGCAGCGCGGGCGTTTCTGCCAGGACATCCGCCAGATGGACTTCCGTGGCAGCGGCCTGGCGTAGGCTGGCTTCAGCCAGCTTGCGCTGGCCGCGGGCCTCGAACAGGGTCAGGCTTGCTGATCCGAGGCAGGCAAGAAAGACCGCTGCTGCAAGCGCTTTTGCGATGATTCCAAGGCGTTGCAGGCGCTGCCCGGAAAGGGCTTCCGCCGGGGCGAACTGGGGTAATGGAGGCCGACGGGTGGCCAAGACATGGAGGAGCAAGGGCAGGCTGTCGGCGTTTCCGGGCGGGAGCGTTAGCCCAAGGGCTGCACCGGCCTCCGCCATGAGAACGGGCTGGAGCGACTGATTTGCTTGGGTGGAGAAGGCGGCTTTCAGGGCATCGCGGCTTGCCTCGTCCGCCACCAGGGCGCGCACGTCGGTAGCTTGGTCGTGGGGGAGTACACGCTGGCTGACCAGGTAGTCGAAGCTGCGGCGGATCTCCTCACGCAGGAAGTTGGGGTCGGATTCCGGCTGCCGCGTGGGACTGACGGTGAGGCGGCTGAACCGCAATTGGCCGTGTTCGAAGCACGAAACCCGGAGCCCCGCTGGCGTCAGGTGGGCGAACAGAAAGGGGTGTGTGGCGGGTTGCAGGGGAATGGCCAGGGCCTGGGACAGGAAGGACGTGCTGGTCATCCCGTCGAGGATGCAGGGAGATGCGATGATCCGCTCCAGCCATGGCTGAATCATGGCGGGTCGCGTGAAGGCTGCGAACAGGATTCTTTCGTCACGGCGACCGCTGCTTTCCCGGCCCAGGGACAGCTGGCTCCGAAAGGGGGTGTCGCCGAACAGGTGGTCCTGGCGGCGGGCCAGCAGGGCTTGCCGGTCACGCCCTCTGACGAAAGGGAGGGCCTCGATATGGTGAGCTTCCTCCGGCAGGTCTATGAGCAGCGTGACCCGGGTGGCGGGGGCGAGCCCGGAGAGGAAGGCCTCGAAGGCCGGGTACGCCTCAGTGGAGAGTGGAAAGGCGCTTTGGGCGGTGATGCCGTCGCGCCCTACGGAGAATGCGGTCAGGCAAGAGGGCGCGAGATGGAGGATGTACTTTCGGCGCATGCTCAGAATTTCATCCGGGTGATGATGTCGTAGACCGGCATCATGATGGCGCCCATCACCGCGAGAAGCAGTCCGCCCAGGAGCAGGGTGAGGGTGGGTTCGATGCTGGCCTGCAGCCTCTCGATGGCTTCCCTCACGTCACGGTCGTAGAAGTAGCTGACGTTGGCAAGGGCGGTGTCGAGCGCTCCGGTGCTTTCCCCAACCCGCAGCATGCGGGTGACCAATGGCGGAAAAAGGTCGACAGAGCGAAAGGCGTCGGACACTTTGCTGCCATGGGTGATGTCCTGCCCGACCTTTTGCAGCCCCAGGCGCAGCGCGCTGTTGCCGACCACGTCCTCCGCAGCCTGGAGCGCTTCGATAACGGTGATGCCCGAGGCGTACATCATTGCGAAAAGGCCGGTGAAGCGGGCCAGAATGATCTTGCGTCGGACGGCGCCGAGGATGGGGAGACGGAGCAGGGCGGCATCAAAGCGCAGCCTTGCCGCCGGGCGCGTGGAAATGGCATGGTGTGCCAGCGCCACGCTGGCAAGGCCCCCGGCCAGTAACAGCCCGCCATGCTCGATCACAAAAGCGGACAGGGCGATTAGGCCGCGGGTCTGCCAGGGCAGAGCCTGCCCCGCGCTCTGGAACAGACGGGCAAGCTCCGGGACAACGTGGATCAGCGCCACCGCCATGGCCGCGGTGATAACGAGAGCAACGATTGCCGGGTAGATGGCGATGCGCATGGCGTAGGCGGCCAGCTCATCGTCGCGCTTGAGAGCGTCGGTAAGGGCATGCAGGACTTCGGGTAGTCGTCCGGTGTGCTCGCCGGCCCGAACCAGGCTGCTGAAGACGCCGTTGAAAACGCCCGGATGACGCTGGAGCGCCTGCGACAGGCTGAGCCCGCCCTCGATGGCCTCGACGATGTCGCCGACGACCTGCCGGAAGCGCGCGCGATGAAGCGTATCGCGCAGGTCGGCCAGGCTGTCGATGATGGGGACTCCAGCCCGCAGGAACTGCTCCAGGTGAAAGCAGAAATTGATCAGCTCGCGCCGGCTGACCCTGCGCTCGGGGCGCCAGTTCAATGTCCGCACTGGCGTACCATTAACCAGATCCAGCCCAAGCCGGTGCAGGCGCAGTTCGAGATCGGCCAGATTGGCGGCATCCATCTGGCCGCGCACGATGTGGCCGCGGGCGTTCATTGCTCGATAGCTGAAGTCGCTCATGGGTTGAGGCGTTCGGTCAGGTCGACAACCCGAGCGAGTTCTTCGAGGGAAGTGCTGCCTTCCAGAACCCGCCGGGCGCCGTCGTCCGCCAGCCGGGTGAAGCCCCTGGAGGCCGCTGCGCGATGGAACTCGCGTGCCGTGGCACGACGGGCTATCAGGTCGTCGAGGTCCGGGTCCATGCGCAGGAGTTCCATGATGGCCATGCGCCCCTGATAGCCCTGGTGTTCGCAGTGGGGGCATCCCTTCGCGCGGAACAAGGTGGGGCGGGCGTCATCGGTGGCACAGCCGAGCAAGCGCATTTCGTAGTCGGCGGCAGGATAGGGCTCCCGACAGTGAATGCACAGGCGACGGACCAGACGCTGGGCCACGATACCGATCAGGTTGCCGGCCAGGATGTCGGGCACTATCCCCAAGTCGAGCAGGCGCGGGATGGCGCCGATGGCGGAACTGGTGTGCAGGGTCGAGTAAACCTGATGGCCGGTCATCGCGGCCTGAAAGGCCATGCGCGCGGTGTCGCCGTCGCGGATCTCGCCGACCAGGATGACGTCGGGGTCCTGGCGCAGCATGGCCCTCACACCGTTGGCGAAGTCGAGCCGGGCGGCGTCGGAGACGGCTGTCTGGCGGATCTGCGCCATCGGGTATTCCACCGGGTCTTCAAGGGTCATGATGTTGATGCCCTCGGCGTTGATATGCCCGAGGATGGAATACAGGGTGGTGGTCTTGCCGCTGCCGGTGGGGCCGGTGACGAGAATCAGCCCTTCCGGGCGCGCGATCATCAGTTTCAAGAGATCAAGGCGGGCGTTGCTGAGCCCGAGTTCATTCAGACCGACGATGCCTTTCTGACGGTCCAGCACCCGCAACACGATGTTCTCGCCATGGATGGTGGGCTGGGTTGACACCCGAAAATCCACCGGCCGGCCGCTCACGCTGAGGGAAATCCGGCCGTCCTGGGGGGCGCGGGTTTCGGCGATGTTGAGCCCGGCCATGACTTTGATGCGCACCGCCATGGCGGGCCAATAGGATTTGTGCAAAGCGCGGATCTGGCGCAGCAGGCCATCGATGCGATAGCGGATACGCAGAAAGGCGGCTTCGGGTTCGAAGTGCAGATCGGAGGCGCCACGCTTGACGGCATCGGCGAGCAGGGCGTCGATCAGGCGCACAACGGGTTGAGCGTAGGTGTCGCCCCGGCTGGCCAGACTGGTGATGTCCGTCTCGCCGGTTTCGATCTCATGGAGGATTCCATCGATGGACAGTTCGTGCCCATACAGCATGTCGATGGCGCAGGCGATCTCCGAGTCGCCGGCCAGACGCAGTTCGATGGTGGCCCCGCTGGGCAGCAGACTGCGAAGCTGATCCTGAGCGACGATATCCCGGGTGTTGCTTGAGGCGGCGACCAGATGACGTTGCTGCGAGTCGTAGCTGAGAGGGATCAGGCCGAGGCGGCGTGCCGCCTGGCGGGGTATCAGGGCAAGGGCCTCCGCGTCGGGTAGCAGGCCGGTGAGATCGGCACAGGTCTGATCCAGGCTGTGGGCGAGGGCGTCGCGAAGCGTGGCTTCGGAGAGAAAGCCCAGGCGCACGAGTTGTCGGCCGATGATCTCCCGGGTTCGTGTCTGTTCGCGCAGGGCAATGTGGAGTTGGTCGCTACTGATCAGCCCCAGGGCAATGAGTGTCTGACCAATGGGCTGATGGTGATGCAGGTTTCCGCTCATGGGATGGCTTCCTGGGCTTCGAGGGCGTGCAGGCGTGCCGCGCAGCGGGCGGTATCGAAGCGCGCCCGGTGCCGCGCGGCGAGGTCAAGGGCGGTTCGGTAGTGAGCAGCAGCCGTGTCGGACTGGCCGGCGCGATCAAGGCTGACGGCCAGGTTATAGGCTATGTCCGGATCGCTCGGTACGAGAGCGTGGGCCCGGGCATAGCTGCGTCGGGCCTCGCTCCAGCGGTGTTGTCCGGCGAGGCGCTCGGCAAGGGCGACATGGGGGGCGGGCGCGTCGGGTTGTTCGGCGCTGAGGAGGCGAAGCCGGGCCTCCGTGACCGTATCCGGGCGGGCGAGGCTCAGCCCCGCAAGCGCCATGGCGTCGGTTGGGTCGAGGTGCAATGCCGCAGTGAAGCGGGCTGCGGCATCCGTCAGACGGCGTTCCTGAAGCGCGATGGTACCCAGGCCGCGGAGGGCGTCGGCGTCCGTGGGCGCAGCAAGGAGAGCCGCCATGTAGAGTTCTCGAGCTGCGGGCCGGTCTCCGGTCATGTAGGCCGCATGAGCCGCGGATGTCATCAGCGCGGCTTGGTCTGCGGGGCGGCCCGCGCGGATGTGAGGCGTGGCGGGGGCTTCCTCTATCGCTGCGTGAGCTGACGGAGCGGAGCGCTTTGGCGGCCTGGGGCGGGCCGGTTGTGCTGCGGCGGAGGTGGGGCTGGGGGCTGTGGCCCCGGCCAAGGCTGGCGTAGCGGGGGGCTGGGGCATGGGGGAGGAATCCTCCTGCTCCGGGGGCTGCTGCGTGATTGGCACTTTCCCCGCCCGAGGAGGGAGATCTGCGCGTGCCAGGGGTTGCAGTTCGAGCCAGATTCCGAATGCCAGGCCCGCCAGTGCCGCGGCGCCGGCCAGCCCCGGCAGGAACGCCCGGATGCGGGCGGAGCGAGAGGGGGACGCCGGTGAGGGGCACGCTACCTGATGGTGTGGGGCTGGTGGAGCGGTGCCGTCCGCGCTGATGGGCTCGGGGGCTGCGCTTGTTTTTCGTGCGATGGGTTCCAGGGCCAGTTCCGAGGGCGAGTGCCGCTGCGTCGCTGCGCCGGGGCGCGAATCGGGGGCGGGTCTGGTGTCCTCGGCGTGACGCAGGACGTCGAGGAGCCGGCTCATGGCTGCTGCCTTTCCGGGGCACTGCGTGGCCCTGCGGAGTAGGGAAAGTTGGGGCCGCCCGGCGCCGGAGCGTTCCGGAGAAAGCCTGCGTCCGGCAGGCGGTCGTGCAGATGGTTGGCGCTTACTCCAGGTCGAATGTCTCCGGCGACCACGGGGCGCAGAAAAATGACCAGTTCGGTTTTTTGAATGCCGTTATCGCGGTGGGTGAGGAGTTCCCCGAGCAGCGGGATCTGTCCGATCAAAGGAACCCGTCCGGTTTTGTAGTCGATGCGGTCTTCCATAAGACCGCCGAGAATCGCCGTTTCTCCGCTCCCGATGCGCAGGATGGATTCGATCTCCCGGGTTCGTATCTGGGGAACCAGATTGGCGATGCCCCCCGGGATGCTCGGGTTGGGGTCACGGCGGAAGTCCGAGATGCTGGAGATGGTTGGCCGGACATTCAGGATCACCTCGTCGTTGTCGCTGATCTGAGGGGTTACGGTCATCACCAGCCCCACGGAAACCGATTGGGGAGTGGTGGTGACCGTGGTGAGAGCCCCGGCGTTGGTCGTTTGCGTGGTATCGGCCTTGACGCTGAAATAGACGTATTCCTCAACTACCTTGATGGCGGCGGTTTGATTGTTGAGTACCGACAGCTTCGGGCTGGACAGCACCTTCACCGTGCCGAAGCTCTCCAGGAGCTTGACGGTTGAGTCGATGCCATCCGCACTCTTGTAGGCAACGCTGAACGGGGTGACGGTGTTGCCAGCGGTGCTGCCAAGGCCGGGGCCACTGATGCCAAAGCTCGTGCCGCTGGCGAGAATCCGGCTCCATTCGATGCCTTGCCGATAGGTGTCGCCGAGGCTGACTTCGACGATGGTGGCTTCGATCAGTACCTGACGTCGCGCGGCGGCGGTCACCCGGTCGATGAACTCACCCACCTTTTCGTGCTGACGCGCCGTCGCACGAACCGTAAGCACGCCGGTTTCCCGATTGGCGATTACGGATGCCGCCTCACGGAACGTGGATTTGTGGACCGTGGTGGTCGTGTTGCTTTGCACCGAACCCGGGCCGCTGGAAACTGCCGGCCGCGGGGCGGCGCTGCGGTTGCGGGAGCGGCCGCCACCGGGCGTGCCCGCTTCCACCCGCAGGCCCTGTCCGCTGGTGTTGGTGGACTCGACATTCTCGACGACAGTCTCGCTGGACCCTTCGGGCAGGATTTTGTCCGTTTCACGCAGCAGGTCGCGGAGGTTCTTTTCTACGGAATCCCAGAGCTGGTTTCGAGAACTGTTTTCGATCCGTGTCGCCGACATGTTGCCGCCAACGGGCTGCCCCGCCGCGGTGCCTGCGCCGCTCACCGCAAGGGCATTGCTGCTGCCGGTGGCGATCTGGGTGTTGGTGGACACCGTACCCGCCACTGTTCGGTTGAGATTGACGTAATCGAGGCGGTAGCTGCGCAGGAAGGGCGTGTCGGGCATCACCGAGAGGTTCCGGCCATGGATCTCATAGCGCATGTCCACCTGGCGGGCCAGTCGCTCAAGGATCTGCGGCAGGGTCTGATTAATGGCGTTGAGGGTGACGTTTCCCGTCAGGCCGGGGTGAACGTCAAGGTTGATCCGGGCGTCGCGGGCCAGGGCAAAGAGAAGATCCTGGATCCCGACCCCGGTTACGACCACCGAATAGGTTTCGAGCGTGGAAGTTGCGGAAGGCACGGGTAGGGGAAGGGCGGCAGGCAGTAGTGGAGGCTCGGAGGGGTTGGAAGCCGGGCGTACCTCGGGGCGCAGGTGGCCGGACGAGGGCAGCTCGGGCGGATGAGACGCGCAGGCAGCCAGCAGGAAGGGCAGAAACAGAAGGGGGCGGACTGGCATTGGAGTGCGGTCGAATTATGTCTATAGCATCAATTCTATTGCACTTCATGCATTATGGGTTTTATGCGTTGTCGTGACGGTTTCCGTCCTCGTATCGGGGATGGGGCATGCACGGAAAAGGTGCTGAATGGCGGGTTGGTGCCCGAAGCGGGTGCTTGGGTGGTCTGTGTAAGTCCTGTGTAAGATTGATCGACTTTAATGCCCGTCGGACCCAGGGCCGGTGCACCGATAAGCGCCATCAAAAAAGCGCATGCATCCATGAGGCATGAGCGGCCGGACTCCCCCGCCAGCAAGGTTTCATAGCTAACAACGTTGCACACTCATAACACGAGGAGAGGTGAAAAAATGACGAGCGAAACCACCCAGAAGTTCTACTATCCGTCTGAAGAGGTGGTGAAGAACGCGGCGGTGTCGGGCATGGATGCATACAGGGCTCTCTGTGCCGAGGCCGAAAAAGACTACGAGGGCTACTGGGGCACCCGCGCCAAGGAGCTGCTCGACTGGCAGACGCCGTTCACCAAGGTTCTGGACGAGAGCAACGCTCCGTTCTTCAAGTGGTTTGCCGACGGCAAGCTGAATGTTTCCTACAATTGCCTCGATCGCCAGGTCAAGAATGGTCTTGGCGACAAGGTTGCCTTGATCTTTGAAGGTGACAAGGGTGATGTGTCCAAGGTCACCTACTCCGATCTCCTCGGCCGCGTCAGCAAGTTTGCCAACGCTCTCAAGAGCCAGGGCGTCAAGAAGGGTGACCGCGTCGTCATCTATCTGCCCATGTCCATCGAGGGTGTGGTGGCCATGCAGGCCTGTGCCCGTATCGGTGCGACCCACTCCATCGTGTTTGGCGGCTTCTCTGCCCAGTCGCTGGCTGACCGCATCAACGATGCCGGCGCCGTTCTGCTGATTACCTCCGACGGTCAGAACCGTGGGGGCAAGGCTCTGCCCCTGAAGTCCATCGCTGACGAAGCGCTGGCCAGCGGCTGCCCGTCCATCAAGAGCGTCATCGTGGTCAAGCGCACCGGCGCCGAGACCGCCATGGTTGCCGGCCGTGACATCTGGGCCGACGATCTTCTCGCCCAGCAGTCCGACGTCTGCGAGCCTGAGTGGGTCGAGGCCGAGCATCCCCTGTTCCTGCTCTACACTTCCGGCTCCACCGGCAAGCCCAAGGGTGTTCAGCACTCCACCGGCGGATATCTGCTGCACGCCATCCTCACCATGAAGTACACCTTCGACATCAAGCCGAACGATGTCTTCTGGTGTACTGCCGACATCGGCTGGGTCACGGGCCACACCTACATTACCTACGGCCCGCTGGCCTGCGGTGCCACCGAGGTCGTGTTTGAAGGTGTCCCCACCTACCCCGATGCCGGTCGCTTCTGGAAGATGATCCAGGATCACAAGGTCACCGTGTTCTACACCGCGCCGACCGCGATCCGTTCGCTGATCAAGTCGGCGGATAACACCCCGGCGGTGCATCCGAAGAACTACGACATGTCCAGCCTGCGCATCCTGGGTTCGGTCGGTGAGCCGATCAACCCCGCCGCGTGGGAGTGGTACTACGAAAACGTGGGCGGCAGCCGTTGCCCCATCGTGGATACCTTCTGGCAGACCGAAACCGGTGGTCACATGATCACCCCGATGCCCGGCGCCACTCCGCTCATCCCCGGCTCCTGCACCCTGCCCTTCCCGGGTATCCAGGCGGCAGTGGTCGACGAAACCGGCACCGAGGTGCCCTGGGGCCAGGGCGGCATCCTCGTCGTGAAGCGTCCGTGGCCGTCGATGATCCGTACCATCTGGGGCGATCCGGATCGCTTCGTGAAGTCCTACTATCCGGCTGATTTCCAGGGCAAGCTGTACCTGGCGGGCGACGGTGCCATCCGTGACAAGGATACCGGCTACTTCACCATCACCGGTCGTATCGACGATGTGCTGAATGTGTCCGGTCACCGTATGGGTACGATGGAAATCGAATCCGCGCTGGTGGCGCACGAGAAGGTTGCTGAAGCGGCCGTGGTGGGTCGTCCGGATGACCTGACCGGTGAAGCGATTGTGGCCTTCGTGGTGCTCAAGGGCGCACGCCCGACTGGCGATGCCGCCGCTGCCGTGGTCAAGGAGCTGCAAAACTGGGTTGGTCAGGAGATCGGGCCGATCGCCAAGCCGAAGGACATCCGCTTCGGTGAGAACCTGCCGAAGACCCGCTCCGGCAAGATCATGCGCCGTCTGCTCCGTCAATTGGCCAAGGGTGAGGAGATCACTCAAGATACCTCGACGCTGGAAAACCCGGCGATCCTGGATCAGCTGAAGTAATACGCTTGGCCCCGGCGTAGGCGTCGGGGCAATTTCGCCGCAGGCAATTCCCCGAATTGCCAAATACAATAAACGCGGCAAATAGGTAAAAGAAAAAACAGGGGAGGAGCCCGGCGCAGTCAGGCCGGGGGTAGAGGGGGGGAAAAAGGCGCGAATTTCGCGCCTTTTTTTCGCCCATCTTTTGGGGAATGTCTTCCTGAATGTATACCGGGCTACCCGTTTTAAGAGCTATGTTGTTGATCCGGAAAGGGGTTTCATGCCTTTGGTCAAGGCGCCCCATTTCTTCCGCGAGCGTAAGTTCGATGTAAGTGTCAGCCTGTAACTTGCACCTACCCCTAAAGGAGTCCTTTGACTCCCCTAAGGTTTATTCGAAGAGGAGGAGAAATATGAAAGACGACCTCGGCGACCGCATCCGGGCAAATCCAAAATACCAGGAGCTGGTCTCGAAACGTAATTCCTATGGCTGGATCATGACAGCGCTGATGATGATCGTTTATTACGGTTACATTCTGCTGGTGGCCTTCAACAAGGAGTTCCTGGCGCAGAAAACCGGCGCGGGTGTGATGTCGATCGGTATTCCCATCGGCGTTGGTGTGATTCTGTTCACCATCATCATCACCGGTATCTACATTCGTCGTGCCAATACCGAGTTTGACGATCTGAAGGCTCAGGTCATCAAGGAGGCCACCAAGTGATGCGCAATTCCAAACTCTTGCTCGGCCTTCTGGCCATGCTGGCTTCCGGCGTTGCTCTTGCAGCGGGCGCTGATCTCGGCCAGGCGGAAAAGCAGGCCACCAACTGGACGGCCATTGCCATGTTCGGCGTTTTCGTCGCTGGCACGATGTTCATCACCAAGTGGGCCGCGTCCAAGACCAAGTCGGCGGCCGACTTCTACACCGCCGGCGGTGGCATCACCGGCTTCCAGAACGGCCTCGCGATCGCCGGTGACTACATGTCCGCCGCGTCCTTCCTGGGTATTTCCGCTGCGGTGATGGCCAACGGCTACGACGGCCTCATCTTTGCAATCGGCTTCCTCGTGGGTTGGCCGGTCATCACCTTCCTGATGGCAGAGCGTTTGCGCAACCTCGGCAAATTCACCTTCGCCGACGTGGCCGGTTACCGCTTCCAGCAAACCCCGATCCGTGCCTTTGCCGCTTCCGGCACGCTGGTTGTGGTGGCCTTCTACCTCATCGCCCAGATGGTCGGTGCCGGTCAGC
>JAEUNV010000021.1 GCA_016790385.1 Zoogloea sp. | reverse complement strand
GCGTGGACGAGCGACGTGGCCCCACGAACCCGCATTCCCGCTCGGCCCAGATGATCAGCCAGCTGTTCACAGACGGATCGATTATTCATCACCACCAAAACCGACAGATCCATCAGCCCGCCACTCCCTCCTTCAGCGTCCACGCGAATCGCGGCATGGGCCGATGAAAACCACGTCAAACAGAACAACTCCAACCGGATCGCACCGACTCCGTGCGGCTAGCAGGGTGCTCAGGCAAGACAGATGTCATGCGAGGACGGATGGTAGGTGAAGGACCGCCTGGATAAGGCGGTGCTGACAAATGATTGCAAATCCCGGGCGGAGCACCGCGGGACGCTGACTCGCCGCCACCATGGGGCTACAAGACCGCCAGGCAGGCAAAAAACCCCCGCAGCCTCTTGCGCTCGGGCCAACTTGCCTCCAAGCTATATGACCTGAATAGCCGGAGCCTTGAGGCCCTCCGGCCCATTGCCACGAACAAGAGGGAGGGTAGAAATAATGGCAGCAACGGTTCAGCAGATTCTTCAGAACAAAGGGGGCTCCACCCATTCGGTCACCCCGGCGACCACCGTGCTCGACGCACTCAAACTCATGGCTGAGTTCAACGTGAGTGCCGTACTGGTCACCGAAGGCGAACGGCTGGTCGGCATCTTTACGGAGCGCGACTACGCCCGCAAGGTTGTCCTCAAGGGCCTGGCGTCCAAGGACACCCGGGTTGGCGACCTGATGACCCAGAACATCCTGACCGTCTCTCCCAGCCATACCATTGATGACTGCATGGCCATCATGACCAAGAATCACATCCGCCACCTTCCGGTGGTTGCCCAGGGCAAACTCGCGGGCATCGTCAGTATTGGTGACGCCGTGAAATCGGTGATGGAGCAGCAACAGGCCACCATCGACCAGCTGTCCAGTTACATTGCCGGTGGAATGACCACCTGACCAAGCCGCGGTGCCTCCCGGCGCCGCGTTTTCGTTCCCGCTCGGCTACCGAAAGCCCGGCGAAAGCGGCCTTCACCGGCTGGATGAGTCGATGGCCGGCGGGAAGGTCAACACCACAGCCAGTCCCTCCCCGCCCTCCGGACGCGCCAAGCCTTGCTCGAAATGCAGGCGGGCATCCAGAATGGCTGCGATCCGGGCGACAATCGACAAGCCGAGGCCGCAGCCCTCGGTATCAGCCTCGACCCCCCGTGCAAATCGGGTGAGCATCTTGTCCCTCAGGACCGGATCGATACCCGGTCCACTGTCCGACACCGACATACACCTTCCGGCGGCATCCACCACCACACGCACCTCGCCTCCTGCGGGGGTATAACGCAGCGCGTTATCCACCAGGTTGCGCAGCAGCACTTCCAGCCACCAGTGATTGCCGAGCACCGGCATGGCGTCCGGGGCATCCAGGGAAAGGCCCTGATCCCGTCGCAGCGCTTGTGGTGCGAGGCTTGAACAGACGCTGCGGGCAATTTCGGCGAGATCCACGCACACACCATCGGGGAGCATCGCGTCCGGATCAAGGCGCGCCAGGGTGAGCAGCTGTTCAACGAGATGGGTCATGCGCTCGACACCTGACAAGACCTGCTCCAAGGCATGTTGCCGGGCGCCGCTTTCGACCGCGCGGCTTGCCACCTGGGCCTGGATTCGCAGCGCGGCCAAAGGCGTGCGCAGTTCGTGGGCCGCGTCGGCGGTGAAGCGCCGCTCATTGTCGAGCGCTTCGGCCAGGCGAACAACCAGCGCATCCAGCGAACCCACCAGCGGTGCGATCTCGGCCGGTAAGGGGCCATGGATACGCACGGGTGAAAGATGACGTGCATCCAGACCTCCCAGCGCGCCAGCCACCGCATCCACGGGGCGCAGGGCGCGCCCCACCACGATCCAGATGCCGATGGCGATCAGGGGAAGGCCGATCAGGATGGGGAGCAGCAGATGCAGCGCGATCTCACCGGCCAGCCGATAGCGGGTGGCATGCTGCTGACCCACGATCACCCGGTAACGGCCATGATCATGGTCCACGGTGTAGAACCGCCACAGCTCGCCCTGCTGCTCATGCTCGTCAAAGCCGGACTCCCGGGTCGCCGGCACGTCGGTCATCTCGGCCGAACGTACCAGCAGGTTCCAGCCATCGCCGGCCTGTTCGCGCTGCCAGGCCTGAAAAGCCACCGGCAGCTGATAGTCATGCTGATGCTCGGCCATTTCATGGGCCACCTGCCCCGGCCCCCCCGCCGCGACGATGGCCAGTAGGGTTTCGGCCACCTGCACCATCTGCGCGTCGAAGAGCTCATCGGCCTCGCCATGGGCGGTGCGGAATGCCACCGCGGCCGACAGACTCCAGAGCAGTGCCACCACCGCGATCAGCAGGCCCACCAGACGCCGTCGCAGGGAATAGGTTTGGCGCCCGCTCACCCGGGCACCTCGTCCACCATGTAACCAACTCCCCGGACCGTGCGGATCACGTCGCCACCGAGCTTGCGTCGGAGGTGATGCACATGCACCTCAAGCGCGTTGCTCTCCAACGCATCCCCCCAGGCGTATAGCTGTTCCTCCAGCGCACGGCGGGTCAGCACCCGACCCGCCGAGTCGAGCAGCACATTCAGCAGATCAAACTCCCGGCTGGTCAGACTGACCGCCTCGCCTCGCTGGGTAACGGTACGGGCCGCCGGATCAAGGACCAGATCACCATGGCGCAGGCAGGCATTGGCCCTTCCGCTGGACCGCCTGAGCAGAGCGCGCAGGCGTGCGGCCAATTCATCAAGGTCAAAGGGCTTGACCAGATAGTCGTCCGCACCCAGGTCAAGGCCACGCACCTTGTCGGCGACCTGATCCCGCGCGGTGAGGATCATCACCGGCACTCGATTGCCGGTACTGCGCAGCTCGGCCAACACCGACAGGCCGTCGCGTCGCGGCAAGCCGAGGTCGAGCAGCACAGCGGAAAAGGCCTCGCCAGCCAGCGCCGCCAGCGCCGACTCACCATCCCGCACCCAATCCACCGCAAACCCCACAGCCCCCAGCCCTGCCTGGACCCCGTCCCCCAGCATCCGATCATCCTCAACCAGCAAGATCCGCATTACTCTCCTCCTCCGGCCATCGTCACGACCGGCGCGGCACGGCAATCTCACCCCGCACCTGATCAAAACGCAAGCCCGGGCACATTCTCCGGGCGGCGAACTTAAGCTTGCCTTAAGAAGAGCACGTCAGGATGGCGCCACACAAGCTTCTTTAAACCCATCATGCCTGCCGGCCTCCGCCTCACCGCCCTTCTCGCCGCCCTGCTCTCGCCTGGCACGCCCAGCGCCGCCACGCAGCCTCCCGATTTCATACCCATGACTGCGGCGCAGAGCGCGGCCCTGGGTATTGCCACCCGCCCCCCCGGGGCGGGCAACGACGCGGCCGCGGCCGGACTGCCGGCAACGGTCAGCATTCCCAATGGGCAGCAACGGGTGATCGCGGCACCGCTCGCCGGCATCATCGAGCGCCTTGAAACAGCCACCGGGCTGGATGTGACCAAGGGTCAGGTGCTGGTCCGCATGAGCAGCCCCCAGGCACTCGAACTCCAGCGTGACCGCATCCAGGCCGATGCCCAGGCCACCCTCGCACGCCAAAGCCTTCTGAGGGACGAACAGCTCTTCCGGGAGGGCCTGATCGCCGAATCACGTCTCCAGGCGAGCCGCTCCACCGCGACACAAGCCACAGCCCAGGCGGCCGAACGCCGCCAGGAACTCGCCCTTGCCCAGCACAGCGGTGGGCACAGCCTGAGCCTGACCGCCCCCATTTCCGGCAGCGTCCTGGAACAGCACGTCAGTGTCGGCCAAAGGGTGGAACAGGCCGCCCCTCTTTACCACATCGCGCGTCTCGATCCGCTGGCGGTGGAAATTCAGGCACCCCTGGCCGTAGCCACCCAGGTGCGCGTGGGGACCCGATTGCGCGTGCCCGCCGCAGACGCCGGAGGCGAACTGGTGGCCATCGGTCGGGCTGCCACACCTGGCAACCAGAGCGTACTGCTGCGCGGTCTCATCACCCGGGGCGCCCGCAATCTTCGGCCGGGTCAGGCCATCGTGGTGGACCTGGACCTGCCGGCCGGCGAACCGACCGACAAGAGCCTGCGCATTCCCGCGACCGCTCTGTTCCGTCACCAGGACCGGCAGTGGGTGTTCGTTGCCGGCAAGGAAGGCGGCGCCACCGGCTACCGGGCCACCCCCGTGATTGCCACCGGGCGGAGCGGTGACGAAGCCATCGTTTCCGGCCTGCCCGGCAATGCCCTCATCGTGACCCAGGGGGTCGCTGCCCTCAAAGGCAATTGGCTGGGAATCGGGAAAGAATAAGCCATGCTTTCCCGAGTGATCGAGTTCTCCCTCACCCGACGGCTGCTGGTCCTGGTTGCCACCCTGTTGCTCATCGGCGGTGGTGTGCTGGCCTGGAAAGACCTTCCGGTGGATGCTTTCCCTGACGTGTCGACGACCCAGGTCAAGCTCATCATCAAAGCGCCGGGCATGACCCCGGAGGAAGTTGAGGCGCGCATCACCGTGCCGATCGAACAGGAGATGCTGGGGATTCCACACCAACGGCTCCTGAGGTCCACCTCCAAGTACGCCCTGGCCGATGTCACCCTCGATTTCGAGGACGGCACGGACATCTACTGGGCTCGCCAACAGGTGGGCGAAAGGCTCGCCGGTGTCATGAACATGCTGCCAGCGGGTGCCAGCGGTGGCCTTGCGCCCATCACCACACCGCTGGGCGAAATGTTCATGTTCACCATCGAGGGGCCTCTTTCCCTGGAGGAAAAACGCAGTCTGCTCGACTGGACGATCCGCCCGGCATTGCGCACTGTCCCCGGCGTTGCCGACGTCAATAGCCTGGGGGGCGAGGTACGCAGCTTCCAGATCATCCCGGACCCGGCCGCCCTTGCCGCCCGCGGACTGAGTCTGAGCCAGCTCCAGGCCGCTCTGGAGGGCAATAACCGCAATGACGGGGCCGGACGGCTTACGGAAGGGGAGGAAACCCTGCTGGTGCGTGCCGAAGGCGCCATCCAGACGCTCGACGACGTGCGCGCCATCGTGCTGCGCAGCGACGCCGGACGGGTGGTGCGGATTGCCGATGTGGCCGATGTACGGACCGGCGCGCTGACCCGCTACGGCGCTGTCACCCGCAACGGCTCGGGCGAGGCGGTGCAAGGCCTGGTGCTCGGGCTGCGGGGCGCGAACGCGGGCAAGGTGGTGGAAGGCATCAAGACACGTCTGAGCGAGCTGGGGCCTTCCCTGCCGGAGGGCGTGCGGATTGAGGTTTTCTATGACCGCAGCCAACTGGTCGGCCGAGCGGTACACACCGTATCCAAAGCCCTGATCGAAGCCATCGCGCTGGTGCTGGTGCTGCTCCTGGCTTTCCTTGGCAACCTGCGGGCCGCCATGGTCGTGGCGATGGTGCTGCCCCTGGCCGCCCTCGCCACCTTCATCGCGATGCGTGGCGTCGGGCTGTCGGCCAATCTGATGAGTCTCGGCGGCCTTGCTATCGCCATCGGCATGCTGGTGGATGCCGCGGTGGTGGTGGTCGAGAACATCGAGACCCGACTATCCGAATCAGGTGCGCGGGCCGGCCAGCCCCTCCTTCACCTGATCTACCGTGCCACCCGGGAGGTGGCGGCCCCTGTCGCGTCCGGCATCGTGATCATCGTGATTGTCTTTCTGCCACTGCTGACACTTGAAGGGCTGGAGGGAAAACTCTTCAGTCCGGTTGCCCTCACCATCGTCTTTGCCCTTTCCGCCTCCCTTCTCCTGTCGATGACCGTGGTCCCGGTGCTGGCTTCCTTCGCACTCAAACGGGGCAAGGCCCACGAACCCTGGCTGGTGCGCCGCTTGCAAGCGGGCTACGCCCCTCTGCTCCGCATGGCATTGGCCCGCGGCCGGCTGATGGCCGGGATTGCGCTTGCCACGCTGGTTGCCGCGGCCGGTGCCTACGCAATGCTCGGCAAGACCTTCATGCCCACCATGGACGAAGGCGACATCATCATGCAACTGGAAAAGCTGCCCTCCATCAGCCTTGCCCAGACCATCGCCACCGACCTTCGCGTGCAGCAGGCGATCCTGAAGGCCGTACCTGAAGTGAAAGCCATTGTCGCCCGCTCGGGCTCGGACGAGCTGGGCCTCGACCCCATGGGGCTGAACCAGACCGACACTTTCATGGTGCTCAAGCCGCGGGATGAATGGCGCCAGCCCAACAAGGACTGGCTGACCGACCAGCTTCGTCAGGTGATGGGTGATTTCCCCGGTATCGCACTGACCTTCACCCAGCCCATCGACATGCGCGTCTCCGAGATGCTGACCGGCGTTCGAGGTGACCTCGCCATCAAGCTGTTTGGCCCCGACCTGCGCACCCTCAACCGCCTGGCGGGCGAGATCGAAGCCGTTGTGAAGAGCATACCCGGCGCCGAAGACACCCTCACGCTCCGCAACGAGGGCGTTCAGTACCTGAAGATCGGGGTTGATCGGCTGGCGGCGGGGCGCTTCGGACTCAACGTCGAGGATATCCAGAACACCCTGCGCAGCCTGCTCGAAGGCCGCACGGCGGGCACCGTGATCGAGACCACCCGACGGGTTCCCCTGTTGATCCGCGGGCCGACCACGCTCCAGCAGGACCCCGAAGCCTTTGCGGCGCTGCGCATCACCACGCCGGAAGGGCAAAGTCTGCCCTTGTCCAGCGTTGCCACGATCGAGCGAGTGGACGGCCCCGTCAAGGTAGACCGGGAGAACGCCCAGCGTTACGCGGTGATCCAGTCCAACGTCCGTGATCGCGATCTGGTTGGTTTTGTGAGCGAAGCCCGCGCCGCCGTGTCGGCCCGCGTCGAGCTGCCGCCCGGCTACCGCCTCGCCTGGGGCGGGCAGTTCGAGAACCAGCAGCGCGCTGCGGCCCGTCTGGGCGTCGTCGTCCCGATCGGCCTCGGTCTGATCTTTGTGTTGCTCTTCTCCACCTTCGGATCCATCCGACAGGCGCTGTTGGTCCTTGCCATGGTGCCCTTTGCCTTGGTCGGCGGCGTGTTCGCCCTGGCCCTGTCTGGCGAGTACCTGTCGGTGCCCGCGTCGGTCGGCTTCATTGCCCTGCTGGGTATCGCGGTACTCAATGGGGTGGTCATGATGACCTGCTTCAACCAGCTTCTGGCCCGCGGCATGCCGATTGGAGAGGTGGTGGTGGAAGGCGCCCGACGGCGTCTGAGGCCGGTGCTGATGACCGCCAGCATCGCAGCCCTTGGCCTGGTCCCACTGCTTTTCGCCACCGGCCCGGGCTCGGAAGTGCAGCGCCCCCTGGCCATCGTGGTGATCGGCGGCCTCGTCAGCGCCACGACCCTGACCCTGCTGCTTCTGCCCCTACTCTACCGGCGCTTCGGTGTCGCCCCCACGCTCAGCCCG
>JAEUNV010000692.1 GCA_016790385.1 Zoogloea sp. | reverse complement strand
GCGCCATGGACCGCTTCGACCAGTGCCTTCGACTCAAATTCCGCTTCACCCATTGGGTGATCCTCCTCAGCTCAGTCAAACCCACGCCAGCACTGAGTTTGACGCAGTTTCGGACGGCCCAACTAAGGAAAATAGGTTCATTCGGACCCATCGAAGTCCCGGCCGACCGGCTGTGGGGCGCCCAGACCCAACGCTCCCTGCAAAACTTCGACATCTCGGGCGAACGCCAGCCGGTCGAGATCATCCGCGCCCTGGCCCTCGTCAAACGTGCCTCGGCGCGGGTGAACCAGCGTCTTGGCCTGCTCGACGACGCCCGCGCCGCCGCCATCGCCCAGGCCGCCGACGAGGTCATTGCCGGCGCCCATGCCCTGGAGTTTCCACTGGTGGTGTGGCAAACCGGCTCCGGCACCCAGACCAACATGAACCTCAACGAGGTCATTGCCAACCGTGCCAGCGAACTCCTTGGCGGGCCACGGGGAGACGGCCGCCGGGTGCACCCCAATGACGACGTGAATCGCAGTCAGTCAAGCAATGATGTCTTCCCCACCGCCATGCACCTGGCCGCCGTGGACTCCATCTCCCACCGCCTGCTGCCGGCGCTGCGGGCACTGCGGGCCACCCTCGAAGGCAAGGCGCGCGCCTTCGACGACATCATCAAGATCGGACGCACCCATCTCCAGGACGCCACGCCCCTGACCCTCGGGCAGGAGATCTCCGGCTGGGTTGCCCAGCTCCGGCACGGGGAGGCCCATCTCCAGGCCGCGCTGCCCCACCTCTGTGAGCTGGCCCTGGGCGGAACCGCGGTGGGAACGGGGCTCAACGCACCGGCCGGCTACGCTCACGCCGTGGCCGCCGAACTGGCCGCAGCCACCGGCCTGCCCTTCGTCACCTCGCCCAACAAATTTGAGAGCCTGGCCAGCTGCGATGCCCTGGTGCATGCCCATGGCGTCCTCAAGACCCTCGCCGCCAGCCTGATGAAGATCGCCAACGATGTGCGCTGGCTGGCCAGCGGCCCGCGCTGCGGCATCGGCGAGATCCGCATCCCCGAGAACGAACCGGGCTCGTCCATCATGCCGGGCAAGGTCAACCCCACCCAGAGCGAAGCCATGACCATGCTGGCGGCGCAGGTCTTCGGCAACGATGTGGCCATCAACTTCGGTGGTGCCTCGGGCAATTTTGAACTCAATGTGTTCCGCCCGATGATCGCCTGGAACTTCCTGCAAAGCGTCCGGCTTCTGGGCGACGGGATGCGCAGCTTCAACGACCACTGCGCCGTGGGCATCGAGCCGGACCGGCAACGGATCGAGCAGCTCCTCTCCCACTCCCTGATGCTGGTGACGGCCCTCAACCCACACATCGGCTATGACAAGGCCGCCGAGATCGCCAAGAAAGCGCACAAGGAAGGAACCAGCCTGCGCGACGCCGCCCTGGCCCTGGGCCACCTGAGCGCCGAGGAATTTGATCGCTGGGTCGATCCCCGACACATGCTCGGCCGGGACTGACCCGGACGGAGGTTCCCGGCGGCAGGGCGCCGTCGGGAACCTCCGGGTTGTCGCGACCAGGCTCAGCGCCCGATGCGGCCCTTGCCCCGGGTCAGCCGGTGCAGCACCGCCACGAGGGTATCGATCTCCTCGCAGGTGTTGTAAAAGGCCAGCGACGGCCGCACCGTGGCCTCCTGGCCGAAACGCCGCAGGATGGGCTGGGCGCAGTGGTGGCCGGAGCGCACCGCAATCCCCTCTTCATTGAGGGCCTTGCCCACTTCCTCCGGACGATAGCCGTCGAGGACGAAGGAGCTGACGCTGGCCTTCTCCGCCGCCGTGCCGATCAGCTTGAGGCCGGGCACGGTGAGCAGCGCGCGGGTGGTGTACGCCAGCAGGTCATGCTCGTAGCGGGCGATGTTCTCCATGCCGATCCGTTCCACGTAGTCGATCGCCGCGCCCAGGCCCACCGCATCGGCGATGTTGCCGGTGCCGGCCTCGAAACGGGTCGGGGGGCCGTGGTAGATGGTCTTCTCGAAGGTCACGTCGGCAATCATGTTGCCACCGCCCTGCCAGGGCGGCATGTCCTCGAGGATCGCCCGCTTGCCATACACCGCCCCGATGCCGGTAGGTGCGAACACCTTGTGGCCTGAGAAGATGAAGAAGTCGGCGTCGATGTCCTGCACATTGACCCGCATGTGGGAGACCGACTGGGCACCATCCACCACCGCCACCGCCCCCACTTGGTGGGCCATGGCGACGATCTCCTTCACCGGCACCACGGTGCCGAGAGCGTTGGAGACCTGGGTCACCGACACGATCTTCGTGCGGCTGGTGAGCAGCTTGCGATACTCGTCCAGCAGCACCTGGCCGGTGTCATCCACCGGGATCACCTTAAGCCTAGCCCCCTTGGCGGCGGCGAGCTGCTGCCAAGGCACGATGTTGGCGTGGTGTTCGAGGTTGGAGACGATGATCTCGTCGCCCTCGCCCACGTTCTGCCAGCCCCAGGTCTTGGCGACCAGGTTGATGCCTTCGGTGGCCCCGCGCACGAAGATGATCTCCTCCGTGGACGACGCCCCGATGAA
>JAEUNV010000691.1 GCA_016790385.1 Zoogloea sp. | reverse complement strand
ATAAGACCCTTCGGACAGGCGCTGACCGATCAGATTGGGGTTGAACGCCACCACCATGAAAAAGCCGTAGAAGATCGTCAGGACGATCACCGACAGCAGGGTGGCGAAACCCTGGCGCTTCGACACCAGTTCGGCGAAGCGGGGATTTTTGCGGATACGGGCGTACACCGCATTCTGGCTAGCATTGGTCGACATCTTTTCCCTCCCTCGAGAAAGTCAGTGAATTCGGCGCGATCTGCCTGTTGGTATTCTTGGAACGGCGATAAGTGGGTTATTTTTTTATGGTGCACCCCGTGGGCGACGTCGCGCCATTAACGACGCCCAGTTTGATGATATAGCATATATAAGACTCCATACCACAACGTACGGCGGCTTTTTTGCACCGCAGCAAATCTGCATCAGCCGTCTTCTCTCAAGGAAACAGCCCCCCATGCCCGGAGAAATCCTCTTCAGTCAGGACGCTGGCATTGCCACCCTCATCCTTTCCAATCCCGACAAGCTCAATGCGGTGGATGCCGGCATGTGGCGCGGGCTTCAGGCGCGGATGACGATCATCAATGCCGATCCGGACGTGCGCTGTGTGGTGCTGCGGGGTGCGGGAGACAAGGCCTTCGCGGCGGGGGGAGACATCGAGGAGTTCCTTACCGTGCGGGCCACGGTCGATGACGCACTCCACTACCACGAAGACCTGGTGGCCGCCGCCCTGGACGCCATACGCGCCTGCCCGGTGCCAACCGTCGCGCTGATCCAGGGCGCCTGCGTGGGTGGCGGGCTGGAGATCGCCGGCTGCTGCGACCTGCGCATCGCCGGTGAATCAAGCCGCTTCGGAGCACCGATCAACAAGCTGGGATTCTCGATGTATCCCGGCGAAATGGCCGGTCTGCTCGGTCTGGTGGGCCCCGCCGTGCTGCTCGAGATCCTGCTTGAGGGACGCATCCTGGGTGCCCGGGAAGCCCTGGCCAAGGGGCTCCTGACCCGGGTGGTGGACGACGAGGAGGTGGAGCGGGAAACCCTGGCCACCGTGGGACGGATCGTCAAAGGCGCGCCGCTGGTGGCCCGCTGGCACAAACAGTGGGTCCATCGCCTGATGGACGGGCGGCCGCTGAGCGCCGATGAAAAACGCGCCGCCTTCGACTTTCTCGCCACCGACGACTACCGGGAAGGCCTGGACGCCTTTCTCGGCAAGCGTTCGCCGGTATTCAAGGGGCGCTGAGGCCCGAGCCACTCAACCCGCCTGCCAGCGGGCGAGCAGCGCCCCCCGGTGGGGTACCAATTGCTTCACGGCTACATCCAGCACCGGGCCCGTCAGGGTATGGCCTGAGCATTCCGCCCTCAGTTCCACGTCGGTACCGGCAACGCCCACTCGCAGCGCCCCCTGGGCGTTCTGAAGGCGGGTCTGACGATGGGACGCATCGAGGAAGATATGGCCGTTGGTCAGGTTGAGCTTGCCCTCGATCTGTGTGGGCTTGCCGCTCGATAGCAGGGCGTCCACCACGCAGGCAACCAGCCGGTATTCGTTGACCAGCGCAAGCGCCTGGCCGCGCAGGTAGCTCGCCTGCTCGGCCTCCCCCTTCGGCAGGCGCGCCGCTGCACGCGCGGCGAGGGTGGCCACCTCGGCGTCGGTCAGATGGGGAGCGGCCTCCAGAATGCGCGACGGCTCGATGCGGACCGCGGTCTTCACCTCGGCGTCGAGCCGGTGGTGGTGCTTGACGACCCGCATGTCGGCCTTGGCCAACTGCTTGCCGGCGATCACCGGCAAGCCCTGGATCACGGTCGGCCCGAGCAGCCCGGCCAGCGTCTGGCACAGCTGCGCGTGATCCAAAGCGGCCAGGGAATCGGGTACGGTCAGATCGAGGTCAAACTGGAGCTGGAGACGGACATTGGCGACGGACATGGGAGTACCCGGACGGAATGGACCGGGTAATTGACGGCGCGAGGCCGGCATTCCTGAAGGGTGGATGCCCTTGAAGACAGCCCGCGTTCGTGAACGAAGTCCGGCGTCGATGCGTTTTTCCGTACCCTCAGCCCAGCACCGTATGCAGCATCTTTGCCGACAACAGCACCAGCACGCCGGCGAAAATCTTCTTCAGGGTGGCCACCGGCAGCCTGTGGGCGAGCCGGGCGCCGATGGGCGCGGTGAGGCTGGAGAGCAGGCTCAGCAACACCAGTGCCGGCAGATAGACGAAGCCCACCGACCACTCCGGCAGCCCCTGGGCCGACCAACCGTTGATCAAATAGCCTACCGCGCCGGCCAGGGCGATGGGCAGGCCGATGGCGGCGGAGGTGCCGATGGCGTTATGCACCTTCACGTTACACCAGGTCATGAACGGCACCGACAGGGAGCCTCCCCCGATCGCCACCAGCGACGAAATCGCCCCGATCCCGGCCCCGACCCCCGCCAGCCCCGCTTTCCCCGGCAGTTCGCGGGAGGGCTTGGGTTTGACGTTGAGGATCATCTGCACCGCCACATAGGCCGTGAAGCAGGCAAAGAAGATGGCCAGGGGCTGGGTGGGCGCCCGGGACGCCACGAAAGTCCCCGCGAAGGTGCCCGCCAGCACGCCGGGGGCGATACCCCGGACGATGTCCCAGCGCACCGCACCGTGGGCGTGGTGGGCGCGCAGGCTGGAGATCGAAGTGACCACGATACCGGCCATGGAGGTGCCGAGGGCCAGGTGCACCATGTGCTCCCTGGGAAAGCCCTGGGCGGCGAACAAGGTGGTCAGCATCGGCACCATGATCGCGCCG
>JAEUNV010000644.1 GCA_016790385.1 Zoogloea sp. | reverse complement strand
TGAACAGCCCCTGCCGCGCCGCGCCCTGGTGGCGGCCCTGCTCGATGCGTTGGGCGATCCGCTGCCCGTCGGGATGGACCGGCCCCGGCCCCCGGCCCGGCTGGAACTGCCTGCCGGCGGTACGCCAGCCCAGGTGGGGGTACCCGCCGCCCTCGCCGGTTTCCATGCCTGGTGTGCCGCCTGCCACCTGAGCGCCGAGTCCTTTCCGCCCAACTTCCTGCTCGGGCCGGCCAACACCCTGGAAACCCGCATTCGTCAGTGCGCCCCGCGCATCTATGTGCGCCTGGCCATGGCCCGTCTGCCCCCCACTGCCCGGGCCAAGACGCCGATGCCCCCTGAAACCCTGCTGCCGGCCTTCCGCAGCCATGCCGCAGCCTGGGCGGCGAGCCCCGAACGGGCTGCCCTGGAGGCCCGGGTGGCGGCCATGCTGAAAGCCGAGAGTGGGCGCGACCCCGATCCCGAAACCCTGCTGGCCAGGGGCTACGAGGCTTTGCGCCCGTGCCTGGCCCCCGATCGCTGACCCCCGAGGAGGCATCCATGCCCCACCGAGCCGTGATTCCCCCCGCCCGCTGGAAGCGGCGCTTCCTGTTCCTGTTTGCCTTCACGGTGCTGCTGCCGGCGGCCGTGCTGCTGTGGCTGGCCGGGCGTTTCGGGGGCGACATCCCGGTGGATTACGCCGACCCGGTGGAGCACTTCAAGTACGGCTCCACCGGGGGCGAGCACGAGATGGGCTTTCCGTACTGGATATGGCGTGCGCTGCCTGAGGTATGCGGCCAATATCTGCCGGGGCCCGGCTACCAGTCCATCGGCATGCTCTATGAAAAAAAGCCCGACGGCAGCCTGCGCGACCTGCCGGTGGGCACGTCGCGCCGCCGCTACCAGGGTGTTGACCGGGTCTTCGTCAACTGCGCCGTATGCCACACCAGCACCGTGCGCACCGCCGCAGACCAGCCACCGGTGCTGGTGCCGGGCATGCCGGCGGCCCAGTTCAACATGAAAGCCTTCGAAGAGTTCTTCTTCCGCTGCGCCGCCGACCCGCGGTTCGCCAAGGAATACCTGATCCCCGAGATCCAGCGCCAGGGCGCTGATCTGGACCTGCTCGACCGCTACCTTGTGTATCCCGCGGCCATCGCCATCATGCGTGACCGGGTGCTGGCCCTGAAGGGCCGCTTCGAGTGGGTTTTCGAGCAGAAGCCGTGGGGGCCGGGGCGGGTGGATACCTTCAACTCGGCCAAGGTGATTTTCAACTTTCCGATGCACCGCCTCGACCCCAAGGAGTTTGATGCCCCGGCCGACTTTCCGTCCCTGTGGCTGCAACGCCCGCGCCGGGAACCCCGCGCCATGGAGCTGCACTGGGATGGCAACAACACCGACATGACCGAGCGCAACAAGAGCGCCGCCTTCGGCACCGGCACCACGCCGCCCACCATCGACCTGCCGCGTATCCGTCGGGTGGAGGAGTGGATCCTCGACGCCGAGCCGCCGGCCTTCAGCAAGTTTTTCCCGGTGGATCAAGCCCTCGCCGCCAGGGGTGCGCCGATCTACAAGGAATACTGCGCCGCCTGCCACGGCGCCAGTGGGCGGGATTTCAGCGGCCCCGACGTGGGCCGGGTCACGCCCCTGGCCGAGATCGGCACCGACCGCCGCCGCCTGGATTCCTACACCTACACCCTGGCGGTGAATCAGGCCACCCTGTATGCCGGCTACCCCTGGCGCTTCACCCAGTTCCGCAAGACCCACGGCTACGCCAACATGCCCCTGGACGGCATCTGGCTGCGGGCGCCCTACCTGCACAACGGCTCGGTGCCCAGCCTGCGCGATCTGCTCGAACCTGCGGAACGCCGGCCGAAGGTGTTCTGGCGTGGCAACGACGTGTTTGATCCGCACAAGGTGGGCTTCGTCTCCGATCAGCCCGCGGCCCAGGGGCGTGCCTTGTTTCGGCTTGACACCGCCGAGCCGGGCAACGGCAACGGCGGCCATGAGGGCCGGGCCTATGGCACCGAACTCTCCGCCGACGACAAGCTCGCCCTCGTCGAATACCTGAAGACCTTCTGACCGGGAGCCCGCCATGTCCTTTGCCCTCACTCCCCAGCGGCGCAGGTGGCTGCGCGCCGCCCTTGCCGCCCTGATCCTGCTGCTGGTGGCGGGCGCCTATCTGGGCTGGAGTCGCGGCTTCCGTCAGGAGCCCCAGCCGGCGTGGGTCTTCGAATCGGCGGAGAGCCGCTTCCGCTATGGCTCCATCGGCGCCGAACACGATGCCGGTGTGCCCTACTGGATCTTCTACGTGCTGCCCCGGGTCTTTCCCGAGAAGTTCCGCCAGGACGGCCAGCAGGTGGCGGGTGGCTACGCCGCCCTGGGCGTGGCCTGGGAGCAGGGGCAGGAGCTGCCCGTCGGCTTCACCAAGAAGACCATCGGCTTCCCCCGGGTGGGCAACAACTGCGCCGCCTGCCATACCACCAGCTACCGGCGCAGCGCCGATTCGAACCCGGTCTTCGTCAGCGGCGGGCCGGGGCACACGGTGAATATCGAGAACTTCTTCCGCCTGCTCATCGAATGCGCCCGGGACCCGCGCTTCGACGCCGACATCCTGATGGCCGAGATCAACCGGGTGACGCACCTGGACGTGATCGACCAGCTGCTCTACCGCTACGTGATCATCCCGGTGACCCGCAAGCGCCTGCTCGAGCGGGAGGCCCAGTTTGCCTGGATCTTCCGCCCGGACTTTCCGGAATGGGGGCGTGGGCGGGACGACGGCATGAACCTGACCCGCTATTTCATGCTCAAGGCGCCCATGGACGACCGCTTCGGCCCTGCCGACATCCCCGCGGTGTGGAACCTGGCCAAGTACAAGGCCGTGGCCGGGCAGCACCCCAACTACGCCGGTGACACCCACGACGTGCATTCCGTGATCATCGATTCGGCGCTGGGCGTGCTCGGTGCGCCGCCCGCCGACAAGGCCGATTTCCTGGCGCAGGTGAAGTGGTTGCAGGACTACCTCAGTGCCCTCGCTCCGCCGGTCTAGCCCTTCCCGGTGGACGCGGCGCGGGCGGCGGCGGGCAAGGTGGTGTTCGACGCCCAGTGCGCCGCTTGCCACGCCAGCCCGCGCACCGGCACGCGCATTCCCCTGGCCGAAGTCGGCACCGACCCGGGGCGCCTGGATACCTGGGACAAGGCCTCGGCCATCGAGGCCAACCGGGTGGTGGCCGCCATGGGCATCACCCGCAAGGGCCTGGTGGAGGAAGACCTGCCCGGCTACAAGATCCCCTTCCTTGACGGCATCTGGCTGCGCGCCCCCTATCTTCACAATGGCGCCGTGCCCACCCTGCGCGATCTGCTCGAACCGGTGGATCGCCGCCCGCGGGTGTTCTGGCGTGGCTATGACGTGTACGACCCGACCAAGGTGGGTTTCGTCACCGAGGGCGACGAGGCGAAGCGGGTCGGCACGCGCATGGACGTGGCCGAGAAAGGGAGTGGCAACCAGGGCCATGAGTTCGGCACCGGCCTCCCGGCGGCGGACAAGGACGCACTCGTGGAGTATCTGAAGACGCTGTGAGGGTGATCGCGGCGGGAAAACCGTCGGAGGGGCTGGCACCGGGGCGCCATAGGCCCTAACATGGTGCGCCCCGTCCGCCGCATGGCGTGCCGGCCTACAACAACATCACTGATCCCCAGGAGTCCTTTCATGTCCAGTACCGTTACCCTTGGCGGCAACCCCGTGCAAGTCGAAGGCAATCTCCCCGCCAAGGGCCAGACCGCCCCGGCCTTCTCCCTCGTCGCCAAGGACCTCGCCGACACCCCGCT
>JAEUNV010000616.1 GCA_016790385.1 Zoogloea sp. | reverse complement strand
AAGGCGGCTTCATGCGCGAGCTGGGCTGGAGCCCGGATTACGCCGAAGGCGTGGCCGCCTTCATGGAAAAGCGCGCACCGAAGTTCACCGGGGAATGAGCGTGAGCCAGCCCCTCATCACCCCATCCGTCGTCGCCGTGGTTGGCACTGGTGCCATGGGCGCCGGCATTGCCCAGGTGGCGGCTGCCGCCGGCCATGTGGTCAAGCTGCTGGACAATCGCCCGGAAGCCGCAGCCAAGGCCGTCGCTGGTATCCAGGCCCAGTTCGGCAAGCTCGCCGACAAGGGCAAGCTCAGCCCTGATGCGGCCCAGGCTGCCAGCGCCCGCCTGATCGCGGTGGAAAACCTGGCCGATCTGGCTGATGCCGCCCTGGTGGTCGAGGCCATCGTCGAGAGCCTGGAGGCCAAGCAAAAGCTCTACCGGGATCTGGAGGACATCGTCGGCGCCGACTGCATCTTCGGCACCAATACCTCGTCCATCTCCGTCACGGCCATCGGCTCGGCCCTGAAGCGCCCCGAGCGCCTCGCCGGCCTGCATTTCTTCAACCCCGCACCGCTGATGGCGCTGGTGGAGATCGTCTCCGGCCTGGCCACCGACAAGGCCGTGGCCGACACCCTGTTTGCCACCGCCGCGGCCTGGGGCAAGACGCCGGTGCATGCCCGCTCCACCCCCGGCTTCATCGTCAACCGGGTGGCCCGGCCGTACTACGCCGAAGCCTTGCGCATCCTGAATGAAGGCGGTGCCGACTGCGCCACCCTCGACGCGATCATGCGCGAGGCCGGTGGTTTCCGCATGGGGCCCTTCGAGCTGATGGACATGATCGGCCACGACGTGAACTTTGCCGTGACCCGCTCGGTGTGGAACGCCTTCTACAACGATCAGCGTTTTCTGCCCTCCCTGATCCAGCAGGAGCTGGTGGATGCCGGCTTCTACGGGCGCAAGAGCGGGCGCGGCTTCTACGATTACCGGGAGGGCGCAGAGCGTCCGCAGGCGAAGAGCGCCGTGGCCCAGGGCGTGCCCGACAGCATCGTGCTCCATGGTGATTCCGCCGCCGCTCAGGCCCTGGCCGACCGTCTTCACGAGCGCGGCGCGGCCTACACCTGGGGCGAGGCCACCGACGGGCGCCTCGCCGAAGCGGGCGATGCGGTGATCTTCGTTACCGACGGGCGCACGGCCACCCGCCGGGCCTCGGATACCGGTATCGCCAATACGGTGCTGATCGACCTCGCCCTCGACTACACCAGCGCCACACGCATCGCCGTCAGCACGGCCCAAAGCTGTTGGGCTCCGGCCGTCGGTGCGGCCATCGGCCTGCTCCAGGCCGCCGGCTTTGCGGTGTCGCGCTTGGGCGATGTGCCCGGCCTGGCGGTGATGCGTACCGTCGCCATGCTCGCCAACGAGGCCGCCGATGCGGTGAATCAGGGCGTCTGTGACGCCGCGGGTGCGGATGCAGCCATGCGCCTGGGCGTGAATTACCCCCGTGGCCCCCTGGCCTGGGCCGATGCCGCAGGCCTGCCCGTCATCTGCACGGTGCTGACCCACCTGGGGCAGTTCTACGGCGAAGACCGTTACCGAATCTCGCCCCTTATCCAGCAACAGGTTTCCGCAGGAAAGAAGATCCATGACCGCTGACATTTCCCTTGCCACCCCCGTCGTACCGACCGAGCCCCAGGCCCTTGCCGAGGCGGT
>JAEUNV010000612.1 GCA_016790385.1 Zoogloea sp. | reverse complement strand
CGCCGAGCCCCTTGACGCCTTCCAGGGGCGCTACGGCAGCCGCCGGGATGTCATCGCGCCGCTGCTCGACGACTTTGGCCCGACGGCGCTGCGCGCCTGGACGGAAGCACTGGGCGTGCGCACCTTCGTGGGCACGTCCGGCCGGGTCTTCCCCGAAGAGATGAAAGCCGCGCCGCTGTTGCGGGCGTGGCTGACGCGCCTGCGCGAGGCCGGTGTGCGCATCCATGTGCGCCACCGCTGGTGCGGCTGGGCCGATGACGGCCAGCTGCGCTTCCAGACGCCGGGGGGAGAGCTGCGGTATCGGGCCGAGGCGACGGTACTGGCCCTGGGCGGAGGCAGCTGGGCCAGGCTGGGTTCGGACGGCGCCTGGGTGCCGCTGCTCCAGGCGCGCGGGCTGGAGGTGGCCGCGCTGGAGCCGGCCAATTGCGGCTTTATCGCCAGCTCGCCCCGCGTTGCGCCAGCGCCGGGCTGGAGCGAGCACTTTCGCAGCCGCCACGCCGGGCAGCCCTTGAAATCGGTGGCCATGGGCCTTGCCGGCGCCCCCGAGGCGATGCGCGCCGGTGAAGCCATGATCAGCGACGACGGCATCGAGGGCGGCCTTGTGTATGCCCTGTCGGCACCGATCCGCGAGTGCATCAAGGCCGAGGGCAGCGCCACGCTGCTCATCGACCTGGCGCCCGGCCGGCCGCTGGAGCGGGTACGGCGCGAAGTGGCCCACCCGCGGGGGGCGCGCTCCCTGGCGAGCCATCTGCAAAGCCGCGTGGGCATTGCCGGCTTGCGCATGGCCCTGCTGCGGGAGTGCCTGCCCGACGAGGTGATGGCCAAGCCCGACCGACTTGCGGAGGCCATCAAGGCGCTGCCCCTGCGCCTGGTGGCACCGCGCCCGCTGGACGAAGCGATCAGCAGCGCCGGTGGCGTGCCCTTCGAGGCGCTGGACGGGGGGTTGATGATCCGCGCCCTGCCGGGCGTCTTCTGCGCGGGCGAGATGCTCGACTGGGAAGCGCCCACCGGCGGCTACCTGCTCACCGCCTGTCTGGCCACCGGCCGTCGCGCCGGGGAAGGCGCGCTGGGCTGGCTGGCGGGGCGCTGAATTGCGGCCTGATTCACAGTTTGTAACGTTGATAGCCCCATCCGGAGGTTAGAGTCAGGGCTCACTCATTCATCAGGGGCTTTGCCATGGGCATTATCTCTACCATTTTCATCGGTCTGCTGGTTGGCATCGTCGCCCGTTTCGTCAAGCCCGGCGACGACAGCATGGGCTGGATCAAGACCATCCTGTTCGGCATCGGCGGCTCCATCGCCGCCACCTACGGCGGACAGGCGCTCGGCCTGTATCAGGCGGGCGAGGGCGCGGGTTTTCTGGGGTCGGTGGTCGGCGCGGTCATTTTGCTGGTGGTGGCGGGCAAGCTCTCCAGCAAGTCCTGAGCGGGTGTGAAGAAATCATAGCGAGCGGTTCGCGCAGCAGATTGATTCACACCCTCTGAGCACTCCGGACTACCACAGCAGGGGCTGGCGGGATTCCACCGCCAGCCCTTTTTCTTGCGCCGGCCCGCCGCTCACCGCACAACCGGGAACTGCGCCCGGACGGGCCTGTCCATCGGCCATTCCCGATGAACGCGCGCCGTGCCCAAGCCTGATGACGCCCTTCTCGAAGCCCGGCTCTCCGCCGTGGATCCGGTGGCAT